>JAZLFE010000028.1:0-17724 GCA_045615605.1 Bacilli bacterium
AATAAAGAAAGAAACCAATTTTTATATGCTTTAATTTTAATAAAATTAGAAAAGATGATATTTATTTCTTCGACATTAATTTCTCTAGTAATCCCTTTATTTTTTAAATAATCAACAAAAGAAAATTCACTTTCTAAACTAGTGTCAATTAAATTAGATATGCTGCCTTTAATTTTAATAATATCGCCTACTTCACGAATATTATTGTTTTCATAAACAATTAATCTTTCAAACTTTGATAATACAATGTAATAATTTTGTTTAGTCTCAATAACAATTCCTAAATACGTACCACTATGGGAATTTATTTGAATGTTGATAAAAGAAGTTCCTAGTCCAATGAAAAATGCAATAAGAAACGCAACAGCGATTTTTTTATTAAATCTTTTTAGTAGAAAAATAAAGACGATTGCGCAAATAAGAGAAAAGACTATTAAATTTTTACCATATAAAGATAATCCTAAGAATAATCCTAGGAAAATGAATAAGAAAATCATTTCAATGTTACATAATTTCTCATTTTGCTTAACGTTCCAGCACCGATTCCATCCACATTGACTAATTCTTCAATTCGATTAAATTTAGTACCTCCAACACGGTAAGAGACTATACCACTTGCCATTTTACTGGTAACACCACTTATTTGTTGTAACTCCTCGCTACTTGCCGTATTGATGTTATATTTAGTAATTTCAATCTGTGCACAAGTTTCACTTGTATCATAAAGTGGAGCAATATAAAAATTTAAATTATTCTTTAACTGATAATCTAGATTATAGCATCTAGCATCAGCGTTCCCAGTTACTCCTCCTGCGGCATCGATTAAATCAGCGAGAGTGCCATCGCTTTTGATGTAATAGGTTCCTTCTTTATTAACTTGTCCTTCAATAGAAACAGTAAGATTAGTGACTTCTGTTGATCCTCCTCCACCATCATCGCTAATTCCTTTTTCTAAAGTTGACATAGTTACAATAAGAACTATGGCGCCTAATACGACTGCAATAATAGCTTTTAACATAAACTACCTCCTTAAAAGAGCAAATTTTGCCCCTATTAATAACTATGCAAAAAAAGCTATTTATTCTCGATTATTTATTTATATTTATTATATAAATATAGATTTTTAAAAAATTTTTTAAATTTGATAGATTTAAGAAAAATTACGCACTAGTTTTTAGATGAATAAATCGTCTCTTACAATATAACTTTTTTGGAGCACTCGTCATAATTTTAAAAGAAAAAAGTTAGGTTTCCCTAACTCTTTTATCTATTAATTTAAAATTAATATTTACGACGTCTAGCCTCTTCGCTTTTCATCTTGCGACGTAAGCTTTTTGGATAGAACGCTTCGTGACGACGAACATCGTAGAGGACTCCGGATTTATTAACCGAACGTTTAAAACGACGTAGAGTCTCGTCAAGTGTTTCACCTTCACGTACAATTGTCTTCGGCATAAATTCACCTCCTCTTAAATTCTTTAAATATTATATACTCAATGTTCTTCTTTTCAACTACTTTGTAAAGACTTTTCCAGCATAACTCTTAGGTTCTTCAGTAACATCCATACCTAATTTTCTAAATGTCTTCATGTCAACAATCGGAAGAATAACGGATGAATGAGCTTGTAGACCACGAAGCTTAGGAACTTGTTTAAGCACCATCTCAGCAAGTGGATTAGTACGCGCAACAATTGATAATGCCACTAATAATTCTTCTAAGTGAATTCTAGGATTAGAATTCTTTAAAATATTAACTTTTAAATCCGTTACAGGTTTAATAACATTAGGTGGAAGAATTAAAATCTTATCTTCAATCTTAGCAAAATGTTTTAAAGCATTTAATACTAAAGCAGCAGGTGCACCAAGTAATTGTCCTCTTTTACCAGTAATAATTTTATTACCTATATTAAGTGCCATCGCAGGGACACCGCTGTATTCGGCTTTAAGTAGACAAGGTTTGACACATTTGCGATCTTCAATTTTTAAACCAGCCTCACTAAGGATTAATTTCGCCTTATCCACAGTAGGATCAGGTAATTTACCTAAAAAGTTCATCGTTAAAGTTTGATAATAACGACGAATAATTTCTTCATTACTTGCTTTTATACATCCTTTCTCATTTGTAATAGCAAATCCAACCATATTAACCCCCATATCAGTAGGTGATTTATATGGACAATTACCATTAATTTTATTAAATATCGCTTGTAATAGAGGGAAAGTAGTAACGTCACGATTATAATTAGTCGCAAGCTTTTTATAAGCTTCTAGATGAAAAGGATCAATTAAATTAACATCATTTAAATCAACGGTCGCTGCTTCATACGCTAAATTAATTGCATGCTTAACAGGCAAATTCCATACTGGGAATGTTTCATATTTAGCGTAACCGGCACGAATATTATATTTATTATCGTGATATAGTTGACTTAAGCAAGTCGCCATTTTGCCACTTCCTGGTCCAGGCGCAGTAACAACGACTAAAGGACGAGTAGTTCTAATATATTCATTCTTTCCTAATCCTTCTTCACTAGCAACAAGATCAATATTTTGTGGATATCCTTTTATTTCATAATGTTTATAAGTCTTAATATTTTTAGTTTCTAGAAAATGCATGAAGTTTTTAATAACTTCATTCTCTTTATAAAAACTAAATACCACACTTGAAACATATAAACCTTTACCGGTAAAAGCATCAATCAATCTTTTTACTTCATCTTGATAAGATATACCCACATCATTGCGCGCCTTGTTAGAAATAATATCATCACTATTAACAGCGATAATTAATTCTGCTTGATCTTTTAAACCAAGTAACATAGTTAACTTAGCATCAGGTAAAAATCCGGGTAACACTCTTGAAGCATGGAAGTCATCAAAAAGTTTACCGCCAAATTCTAGGTATAATTTATCACCGAAACTTTTGATTCGTTTGATAATCGCTTCTCTTTGAATTTTGAGATATTTATTGTTATCAAACGATTTAGTCATAAGTCCCTCTATTATTTATTAAGTGATTTCATAATAAGTACACCGCTACTTGCACCGATACGGGTTGCACCAGCGGTAATCATTGCCATAGCTTCTTGAAAATTATGAACTCCTCCAGAAGCCTTAACGCCCATCTCGTTACCGACTGTTTGTCTCATTAAAGAAACGACATGAGTGTTCGCTCCACTAGTAGAAAATCCAGTAGAGGTTTTAACAAAGTTAGCACCAGCGTTTTTACACGCAAGACAAAGAGCAACAATCTCTTCATCGTTTAATAAACATGTTTCAAGAATCACTTTTAAAGTTTTCTCTCCACATACTTTTTTAATTGCACCAACTTCTTTTTCAATATATTGATAGTCATGTTCTTTAGCGCGTGAGATGTTGATAACCATATCAATTTCATCTGCGCCATCGTTTAAAGCACTTTTAGTTTCTTCGACTTTTGCTTTAGTAGTTGTAGCGCCTAATGGAAAACCAATAACGGTACAAACTAAAACATCTGAACCCACTAAATTAGTTTTCGCTAATTTAATAAATCCAGGATTAACACATACACTTTTAAAGTTATATTGTTTTGCTTCGTTACAAAGCTTTTCAATATCTTTATCTAATGCGTTTGGCTTTAATAAAGTATGGTCAATATACTTATTGAATTCCATTACTTTTTAGTTTCCTTTTTAGTTTCGCCTTTTTTCTTTTCAGTCTTTGCTGCTGCAGGTTTTGCTTCTACTTTCTTACCAACGATTTGTTTACCATTATAGTATCCGCAATGTGGGCAAACCATATGTGGTTGAATCATTTCACCGCAATGTTTGCAAACAACTAAACCTTTCGCGCTTAGTTTAAAATGCGTACGACGCATTCTCTTTCTAGTTTTTGATATTCTTCTCTGTGGGACTGCCATAACTATTCTCCTTCTTTAGAGTAACAATACGAGTTATATTATATTTATATAATAAAAAATAACAATAATTATTTTACATTTTTAACACAGTAATAAAAAACTATGTTTTAAATGTAACAACTTAGTTAATTTTATTTACAAAAAATTTATCTAACTAAATTATTAGAATTTATTGTTACTTTTTTTATTTCGTTAGCGTTACCTTTAACCTTAACACGTAGATAATTACTGGCAAATCCTTCGTTATTAGATTCAATTAATACATCTAATTTTTTGTTAATGAAACTCTTTTGATAATCAACTTTTAATTTATTTCCTAATTTAATTAATTTATCAACCCTTTCTTTCTTAATTTTACTATCAACGTCTTTTAGTAAATAAGCGGCAGTGCCTTTTCTTTTTGAAAACGGAAAGACATGTAATTCATAAAATTTAACTTTTTTTATAAAGTTATATGTTTCATTAAATTCTTTAGTAGTCTCACCCGGGAAGCCCACAATAACATCCGTAGTTAACGCAATATCATTTCTAACTTTTCTAATTGCATTTACTTTGCTAATAAATTCTTTAGTAGTGTATTTTCGATTCATTCTTTTTAAAACCGAATCTGATCCACTCTGTAGTGAAATATGCAAATGATTAGCAATATTTTTATATTTTTTTAGTAATGATAAAAAATGATTATCAATTTCGCTTATTTCAATACTTGATAGACGCAGTCTATATAAATCTTTATTCTCTTTTAATATGTCTTCTAATAAATCAGCGAGACGATAATTTTGAAATTCTTTTCCGTAACTTGAAGTATCAATTCCAGTTAGAACAATTTCTTTATAACCTTTTTTAATTAAAGATTTAGTCTCACATAATATTGAATTTTTATCGCGACTTCTAAGTGATCCTCTAAGAAGAGGAATCATACAGTAACTGCAGAAGTTATTACAACCATCACTAATCTTAATATAGGCTCGAGTAGACTCATTAAAATCAGCGATCCCTAATTCTTCATATTTATTATTTTTTCTAAGGGATTTAATATCATCGACTTTAACAATTCTTTTTTGATTCTTCTTATATTCGTTAATATAATCAAAAACTTTAAGACGATGATTTACTCCTAAAATAATATCGGCTTTTGTATCTTTAATAATCTCTTTAGCGTTTTCGTTAGCATAACATCCCATCACTACTACTATTGCTTTAGGATTTTTATTTTTTATCTTACGAATGTGTTGACGAGATTTTTTACTCGCTACATGAGTTACCGCGCAAGTATTAATTAAAGCAATATCAAAATGATTAAGGTCCCCTAAGGTATAACCTTTCTTTATAAATAAAGAAGTTAAGACTCGAGTCTCATATGCGTTAACTTTGCAGCCTAAAGAGAAAGGATATATTTTCATTATTAAAGTTTAAATGAACGAGCACTTTTAACAGCTAAATCCCAACCACGAAGTTTTTCACTAACTAACTTCTTATCCATCTTGGGTTTATATACTTTTTGGTATTTATGATATTTACTTACTTCCGCAAAATTCTTATAGAAACCAGTATGTAATCCTGCCATGTAGGCTGCGCCTAATGCAGTAGTCTCTACACAAACTGGAAGTTTAACATCACAACCTAAAATATCGCTTTGGAATTGCATTAAGAAATTATTTGCACTTGCTCCACCATCAACGTTAAGACCTTTAAGTTTGATCTTAGTTTCTTGTTGCATAACTTTTAAAGAGTCAGAGATTTGATATGCAACTCCTTCTAAGGATGCACGCGCAATATGCGCTTTAGTAGTGCCACGAGTTAATCCAAAGAAAGCCGCTCTTACATCGTTATCCCAATATGGAGTGCCAAGTCCCACAAATGCTGGAACTAAATAAACTCCATCTGTATCTTTAACACTAGTAGCAAGCGCTTCGCTTTCAGGAGTAGATTTAATAATCTCTAATCCATCACGTAACCATTGAATAGTCGCGCCTCCCATAAATACACTAGCCTCTAATGCATAAGTTGGTTTACCATTAATTTCCCAAGCAACCGTAGTTAATAAACCATGTTTAGAAAGAATTGGTTTATCCCCAATATTCATAAGCATAAAGCAACCAGTACCATAGGTATTTTTACTTTCACCTTTATTAAAACAAGTTTGACCAAATAGTGCAGCTTGTTGATCTCCAGCAACACCCGTTATAGGAATATCGTGTTTTAAATAAGTGGCATCACCAAAGTCATAGGCAGTAGGACAAATCTTAGGAAGCATGCACATTGGGATATCCCAAATCTTAAGTAATTCTTTATCCCATTGGCGAGTCTTAATATTAAATAACATTGTTCTAGATGCATTAGTGACATCAGTTAAATGACGTTTACCATTAGTTAATTTATAAATTAACCAAGTCTCAACTGTACCAAATAATAATTCACCTTTTTCTGCGCGTTTTTGACCATTCTTAATATGATCTAAAATAAAACGAATCTTACTAGCAGAGAAATAAGGGTTTAGTCTAAGACCAGTGCGGCTAAAGATAAAATCACTCTTAGAATTTCTCTTATCACATAAATCAGCGGTTTGACGAGATTGCCAAACGATTGCAGGATATACTGGCGCACCAGTTTCTTTATCCCAAACAATAGTAGTTTCTCTTTGGTTAGTGATACCAATAGAATCAATTTCGTTATAGTGAATATGAGCTTTTTCAACGAGCTCAGTAATACTTTCTACTACGCTTACCCAAATATCAGTAGCGGATTCTTCAACCCATCCTGGTTTAGGAAATTGGGTTTTAATATCGCGTCGAGCGATACGAATTAATTCTCCTTTCTTTCCAAATAAAATAGCACGACTACTTGTAGTGCCTTGATCAATCGCTAATACATACTTTTTCATAATTTACCTCCTAAAAAAGTTTTTCTATATCTCTTATTTCTTTTTCTATATCTTTACTAAGCACTTCATGACCATTAGAAGTAACTAATACATCATCTTCAATTCTTACCCCAGTTTTAAGTTTTTTAAAATATAAACCTGGTTCCACGGTAATAACCATTCCTTTTTCTAATAGACGATTTTTATCACTCGCATCATGAGTATCTAATCCTAAATGATGAGAAACATTATGGAAATAATAATTCTCTAAATCTTTTTCTTCTTTGATTAATCCTTCAGTTAGACAACCTTTAGTAAGCGTCGCTTTAGCGATTTCTTGAAGTTCTTTAATACTCACTCCTGGTTTAATATGATTAATTACTTCTTTATTAGTAGATAAAACAATAGAATATATTTTTCTTTGTAAATCATTAAATTTACCACTTATTGGATAAGTGCGAGTAATATCACTTGAATAGTGATTATAGGCCGCTCCAACATCGCACAAAATTAGTGAATTAGCATCAATATTATCTAATGGAGTTGGATAGTGTAAGCAACAAGTGTGAACTCCACTAGCGATGATGCTTGGAAAAGCAATCTCATGAGTACCATGATTTAACACTTCATGATTAAAAGCATTAAATACTTCAATTTCTTTATTATTATTTTTAATTTCTTTTATAATCCTCTTTAATCCTAAATGAGTTACCTTAATCGCCTCTTTAATATAATTAATTTCTTCTTCATCTTTAACCATTCTTAAATTCATAATTAATGGATAAAGATTATTACTAATTAAATGAGGGAACGCTTTTTTAGCATCATCGAGAAAAGAATTATCAGCTTTAAAATCAATATAAATATTCGAATTATTTTTCATTAAGTCTTTAATGTCATTAATAAAATTTTTATTAAGACGAATGCCGTTAATGTTAGATAATTCTTTTGCTTCTTCATTAGTAAATTTTTTACCAAACCACTTCTCTTTGACTTCGTTATATTCATCAATATATAAGAAAGTTTTAACACCATTATTTTTTTCAATTACTAAAATTGAGTTAGGCTGAGAAATATTAGTTAAATAAAAGAAGTTACGATTGACATAGTAAGGATAATTACTATCTTCGCTCTGATTAATTTCTTTTCCGCTAGATAAGATAATTAAAGATTTTTCTGGAAGAGATTTTAATAAATTATTTCTTCGATTAGTCGTGTTCATAGATAACCCTTTCTATTTTTTTAACTTCTAATTTTTCTACCTTAAGTTCTTTTAAAGTAGAAATAATATCTAATTTAGATATTACATCTAATTCTATTTTATCAAAATAGTTAACGTTTTCAATAGAATATCCTAAGTGTTTAATTTTATTAAAAGTAGCGTAATCACAGATAAAATGATATTGATTCATCAATGCTTTTTCTCCTAACGGAGAATGTTTTATAACTTCATTCGCTACATCATGATAAGTACGTAATAAATTTGATGCTCCTAATTTTATACCACCAAAATATCTCACCACTACAAGTAAAACTTCATCTAAATTATATTGATTTAATAAAGTTAAAAACGATTGAGCGATATTCCCTGGTTCTTGAGCATTATTGCACTTAATAATCTTTCTAACTTTATATGCATATAAATAATGCGTCGCTTTTGGATATCTTTTTTTTATTTCATTAATTTTAGTTTCTAGTTCATTTACATAAGTAAAAGGAATTAATATAGCGATAAATCGAGATTTTTTAACTGTAAGAGAAAACTCAGTTTCTTTTATCGGAACAAACATACTAAAATATTGTATAATCTTTTTTATGGAAAAAAAGAAAAACAAAATAAAAGAATTTATTAAAAAACATTTTGAGAAAGAAAGACGCGATTGCCCACATTGCGGTAAAAATATCGACGCCTATGTTAAGCATTGCCCTCACTGTTATGAAAGAGTTGGAGAATCAATATTACCAAGACGCTTCCAAAACATGATCTTCTTAACTGATTATAAATTATTGCTTTTCTTTTTAATTGGTACAGTAGGACTTTACCTATTTAATTTCTTATTGGCTCAAGGATTAGGGTATTTAAAAGCTGATATTCAATTACTTAATACATTAGAAGGATTATTATCAACTATTTTAGTTTTATCCATATTTGCTTGTATATTAAGTTACGACTTTAAAGAAGTAACTGCTTCTTTTAAAAAGAGCCTATATCATCTTCGCCCAATAATCGCTTCCTTAATTGGTTTAGGTATTATTGTATTATTCTCTTATGCTTATCAAGGAATCTTCATCTTGTGTGGTAGAGAAATTGCAGATAGTGCGAATCAAGGTGCCTTAGTAAAAATGGTACAAAGTCAACCCGTATTATGCTTCTTTTATGTTGTTTTATTAGCACCACTACTTGAAGAGATTACTTATCGAGTTGGTCTATTTACTTTATTTAGAAAAAGAAATCGCTATTTAGCGTATGTAATTACAATTATTGTTTTTGCTTTAGGACATTTTAATTTCTTTACGAGTACATCTACTGATTTAATAAACGAGTTTATTAACTTACCTTTATATATATTCCCAGCGTTTATACTAACTTTATTATATGAATATGAAGGTGTCTCTACATCAACCTATACGCATGTATTTAATAATTTAATTAGTTTTATAATCATTTTAACCATAAGATAAAAAAATGAAAAATGCTGCTAAATATCAAATAGTTAATACTTTTATTTTAAAAATTATTGTTATTTTAACAATGACTTTCGATCATATTGGAGCGTTCCTACAAGCTTATTTTCAAAACGCGCAAAATTTATCTAATTTAATTATTGCCTTTAGAAGTATTGGAAGATTAACTCTTCCATTAATTGCCCTACTTGTAGCAGAAGCAATGCGCTATACGCATGATAGAGAGCACTACTTATCTCGTATTGGTTTAATGGCAATTGCGGTATTATTATTTGAAGTAATTTTACAATATGGATTTGGTAAACCAATTAATGATGGTAATATTTTTCTTACAATAATTGCCGGTGCATCATTTATCTATTTTATCGAAGATAAGAATAAAAAATATTTAGCATCTTTACCGCTTATTTTAATTCTTTTTAGCTTCATATCCGACATACTAAATCTATCTTGGTATCCTCCATATCTAAGAGCACAATATTCTATGTATGCTTTTATATTAATAATAGGATTTTATTTTACCTATTACATTAGTGATGAAAGAGCAAAAGCTTTAACAGGAAGAGATGATATAGAAAATCTAAGAAAAGAAGGTTACTATCGTAGTTTCACTAATTTAATATGGATTGGGATTTTAGTAATTACTACTCTTTTGTTCTGGGTAGTATTTAGAAATGGTGATTATAACATCTTATATATGAATCCAATCCAAACCTGGGCAATATTAGATATTATATTTATATTCTTATATAACGGCTCTAAAGGTTATAGTAATAAAATCTTCCAATACGGTTGCTATTTCTATTATCCGCTTCATCTATTAATAATCTTTTTAGGATTCTATTTAGCGATGGGAATGCCCTCAATAGGATGGTAAAAATATAAATATTTATTAAAATGTGATAATATATATCTCGCTGCAGGTGTAGTTCAATGGTAGAACATCAGCCTTCCAAGCTGATTACGCGGGTTCGATTCCCGTCACCTGCTCCAATTTTATACAATGAATTTTGAAATAGTATTAGCCAGCACTAATAAACATAAAGTAAACGAATATAGAGAAATATTAAATAAACACGGAATTACGGTTTATTCTTTTAGTGATTTAAATATCGAACTACCAGAGGTAGAAGAAAACGGAAATACGTTCGAAGAGAACGCTAAAATAAAAGCAGAATTCGCTGCTAAATATACTAAATTTCCAGTAATCGCTGATGACTCAGGATTATGCATAAAAGCATTAGATAATTTTCCAGGAATTAGAACTGCTCGATTTGCGAAAGAATGTGGCAGTCAAATAAACGCAAATAAAGAAATAATTAAACGATTAGAAAATAAAGATCACTCTGCTACATTTCATTGCGTGATTGCTTTAGCAAACTTAGATAAAAACACTTTAATATTTGAAGGCGAAGTAAAAGGAAAAATCGCTCCCTCTTATAAAGAAGAAACAAGTTTTGGTTATGATCCTATATTTATTCCAGATGGAGAAAGTATCACCTTTCACCTTATTGATAAAAACATTAAAATCGAAATTTCTCACCGCGCTTTAGCGTGCAAAAAACTTATCTATACTTTAAAGATTAAAGGATTAATCTGATTGTTTGTTTTTTCTTGTTAAATAATGGTTTAAGAAATAACCACCAAAGAAAAAAAGTAGACCAATTGACAATACAACATAAGAAGCAACGGGGTTTTCTTTTAAACTTGGAACTAGAATCAATCCAACAACAGAAAGAATTGCCCCAATAACTGTGGCTACAATTAATAACTTACGAATTTGGAACATTTTCTTTTTACCAACAAAAATTTTAGTAATTAATTTATTTTCTTTGTCATAAAAATCGTGTGGAGCGTTGTTATTATTTTTAACATTAATTTTTTCTTTTAATAATTTCTCTAATCCGTTAATTTCTCCATTTAATGAAGATTCATTAAAAGATAGATACTTATTAAATTGATCTAATCCTAGATAAATCTCTAATAATTTCTTTAAAAAATAGATGTTTTGTTTAATTGCTTCTTGATACATATTTAAAGCATATAAAGATTCATCTTTAACTTCATTAAATGTATCTACAATTAACTTAACATCTTTTTTCATCTTTCCTAGTGACTCATTTAATGTATTAACGTTATCAAAAGTAATCTCAACTTTTTCGCTTCCTTCTATAGTAAAATCAATCGCGTCTTTAATGGTGATTTTCTTAAAATTAGAACAACGAATTAAAGAAATTGATACTGCTAATAAAGCGCCTAAATCAGCGTCGTTTAAATTATAATATAATTTATAATTTTTATATGCTAACTCATAGTCTGCTAAATTAACAAAAGCGCTATCAGCCTTATGGCGATACATCGATAAATGAGAATAATAATTTTTAATTACGCTATCGGTAAAAAGTTGTTCATTACATTTAGGACAATTAACCATTGAATTACTTTCGTCAATTTCGATTAATGAATTACATTTATCGCATATAGCCTTTTTCATAATTATTCTTCCTTTTGATTTTTCCAATCATCAAGCTTTAAAAAGAAAGTGATACCTAAATAAAACGCTGCCGAAATAATATCGATAGAGGCAGTCGCAACAATATATTTATATTGTGATAGCACATCTTTAAAAGTCGCTCCTTCTAATCGTAATGTATTTACCATACCCATCATCTCTAAAACAGCAAATACCACATAAAAAATAGTAAAAGTAAACAAAGGATTAATTGCTTCATCTACGTGCTTCTTACAATAAATACCATAGGAAGCGATAATCAATTTAAATCCAATTGTTACGTAGTTAATAATTACATAAGATCTAATATCAACTAATTCTTCATCATGAAGACTAGACCAATCAATTCTAGTTGTAAGAATCGTTTGATAAACAAAAGAAAATATAGAATATAGTAAAAGGATGAATCCAAAATAAAATAAGATATTAGTTAAGATTCTATCCTTCTTCATATTTATAATTTCATTGCGACATCCCAAGCGCGCCAAATGACACTACGTAGATTACCAACTTTATTCGCATCTCCAACGATATGAACATTAACATCTTTCTTCGCTAATGGATTAGAGCGATAACCAACAGAAGTAATTACATTATCAACCTTAATATAGCAAGACTCTCCATTTTGGTTTTTAATCTTCGCCATACCATCCTTAATCTCTTCAACATAACTATTTAAATAAACAGGGACTTTATGAAGTTTAAAATAATCTCTTAAATAAGAGGAGTTAGCAAGACACACTCCTTTAGCGGCGATTAAATCACCTTTCATCTCAACAATAATTGGATGTTTCCCTTTTAAATGTAAATCATAAGCAATCTCAGAACCAGTAAGACCACCACCAATAATTAAAACTTTATCATTAAGCTTATAATTATTAGATAAGTAGTCACTAGCTTCCATAACTTTTTCAAAGTTACCGTTAATCTTTAAACAATTTGCCTTCGCTCCAGTTGCAATAACAATTTCATCTGCTTTTATTTCTTTAAGATCTTTAATTTCTTTATTAAAGATAATATTAATATTATTGAATTTCTTTAATTGACGTTCATAGAATGCAAGTAATGCTTTATCTTTTTCTTTAAAAGAGAAATTAGAAGCGGCCACAAAAACGCCACCGAGTTTATTACTCTTTTCGTAAATAGTCACTTTGTGTCCTCTCATCGCAGCAACTAAAGCAGTTTCCATACCACCAATACCCGCGCCAATAATAGCAATGTTTTTATTCACTTTAGCAGATTTAATCTTATATTTAGTGGTTTGCATTGTAATAGGATTAATCGCACAACGTGCCATATGACGAGTATCATTTAAATCTTGAATATTAGGAACACCTTCATAATGACACATATTAAAGCAACCATTATGACAACAAATACATGGACGAATATCTTCTAATTTATCATCCATTAATTTATTAATCCATTCAGGATCGGCTAAGAATTGACGGGCAACACCCATCGCATCAATCTTTCCTTCTTTAATAGCTTTAGCAGAAACATCTGGTTCCATTCTTCCGGCGCATACAACAGGTATAGTAACAAATTTCTTAATATGAGCGACATCATCTAAATTGCAGTTTTGTGGCATATACATCGGTGGATGCGCCCAATACCAAGCATCATAAGTTCCGTTATCACAGTTAAGCATATCGTAGCCAGCGTCTTGTAAATATCTCGCGGCTAATTCACTTTCTTTCATATCACGACCGACTTCAGTGTACTTTTCATTTGGCATTGCACCGCTTCTAAAATCTTTAGTCTTACTAATAACAGAATAACGAAGTGATACTGGATAATCCATACCACAAACTTTTTTAATCGCTTTCACTATTTCTACTGGGAAACGATAACGATTAACAAAGTTACCACCATAAATATCTTTACGTTTATTACAATATTTTAAAGTAAATTGATCAAGTAAATAACCTTCATGAACAGCGTGAATTTCTACTCCATCCACTCCGGCTTCTTGACATAATTTAGCCGTCTTAGCAAAAGCATCAATCATCTTATTAATTTCTTTAATAGTCATTGCTTTAGAAGGGACTTTATCTGACCAACGGTTTGGAGTATCACTTGGAGCCTTACATAAACGTTCTACGTTTAAAATTGGCTTCGCTAATACATTAAGAATTTTATTCTTATAAATCTTTTCCATGACTTCATTAACTGCCATAGAACGACCAAAACCTGCGGTTAATTGAACAAACATTTTAGCCCCAGTTTTATGGAACTCCACCATGAACTTTTTGAGTTTCTTGAACATGGATTTATTTTTATATAAATAACGATTTAAAATAGGATCTTGAATAGGAGCGATACCAGGAAGAACTAGACCAACATTGTTTTTGGCCTTCTCTAATAAGAAATTAGCAGCCTCTTTATCAAAGTGACATGGTTCCATCCATCCAAAAATGGAAGTACCACCCATACTAGTTAAAACAATACGATTTTTAATTTCGATATTTCCGATTCTCCAAGGGGTAAATAAAGGACTATAAATTTCGTTCATAAATTTCTCCTTAAATATGTTTAATTAAACTATCGAGATGTTCTTTAGAACCAGTAACGTAAATAATATCGTTCTTTTTAAGAACCATATTAGGATCAATAGAATCAGTAACCTGATATTTTCTTTCAATCGCAATAACGTTACAACCATATTTTTGACGAATCTTTAAGTCTAAAATCGTCTTTTCTTTTCCTCGATCAGTGACTCTTACTTTAGTAATATTAACTTTTTCACTTAAGCGGATATAATCAAGAGTCTTAGAGTTTTCAAGACGGTTCGCTAAACGAAGAGCCATATCTCTTTCTGGATAGACAACTTCTGCTCCCATTTTGCTTAAAATAATTCCGTGTTTAGAATTTTGCGCTTTAGCAATAACTCTAGGAATACCCATATTAACTAAGTCTAAAGTTAAAAGAATTGATACATCAATTTGACCAACGCAGACTACAGCGATATCAACTGAATTAACACCAATCTTTTTAAGCGCAACTGGATCAGTACAATCAGCGATATATGCATTTTCTGTTAAATCACGTAACACACGAATCTTTTCAGCATCGTGATCAACAACGATAAAATCAACACCTTTATTGGCAAATTCTGACGCAAGCGCCATACCAAACCTACCTAAGCCTAAGATAGCGTAGGTTAAGTGTCCGTCTCTAAGTTTTCTTCTCTTCATAAATACCTCCTTATCCGATAGGAACAATTCCTTCGGCGTATACGTAATATTCCTCTTTTCCAGAATACCATGAAGACATAATAGTTAGTGGTCCTACTCGACCAATATACATAACGATAATAGAAATTATTTTACTCCCAACTGATAATGCAGTGGTTACTCCAGTAGATAATCCAACCGTGCCATAGGCACTAGTCATTTCAAATAAAACATCCGCGCTAGAGAATTGCATCCAGAAGTTCCCGTTAGGGCGTTCAACTAGACAAATAGAAATAGTTCCAAGTAAAACTACAAATAATGCTAATACTAAAACAGATAATGATTTCTTAATGCTTTCTTCTGAAATACTATATTTAAATGCATGCGGTTTACGATGAGTAATTAAACTCTTAACGCCCATAAATAAAACAAAAGCAGTCGTAGTCTTAATACCACCACCAGTAGATCCTGGAGAAGCGCCAATAAACATTAAGATAATTAAAATTATCTGTCCTGCTTTAGTAAAGTTAGCAATGCTATAAGTAGAGAAGCCAGCAGTTCTAGCACTAACACTAGTGAAGAAAGCCCCTAACCATGAGAAGGTACCATTAGAAATATTTGAGAATTCACTTAAACCCAAAGCTAAAGTACCAAATACAATAAGAATTAAAGTCATCATTACAACAACTTTAGTATGTAAACTTGTCTTCTTAGGTTTAGTGAAATTATGTTTAATATCCGCTAGTACTAAGAAACCTAAGCCACCAAGAATAATTAAAGCTGTAGTTAATAAGTTAAAGAAGATATCAGTGCTATAAGGAGCTAAAGTGAAATTAGCGTATCCTCCCATGATATCAAAGCCAGAGTTATTAAAGGCTGCGATAGAATGGAAGAAACTTCTAAATATCGCAATCCCTGGACCAGTAGATAAATAATCTGGAGCTCTAAAGAAAGTTATCATAGATAAACCTGCTCCAACCATTTCAATTACAAAAGTATATAAAAATACTCGTTTAAATATTCCAAGTAAACCACGTGCACTAGAGAAGTTAAGTGAGTCTTGAATAACGCTTCTTTCTTTTAAAGAAAGTCTACGCTTAAGCGCTCCAATTAATCCGGCGCCTAAAGTAGTAATTCCTAGTCCACCGACTTGAATTAAAAACATTACAATAATTTGTCCTGATATATTAAACGTATCATGAATATCAATGGTGACTAATCCAGTAACGCATACTGAACTAGCAGCGGTATATAATGCATCAATATATTTTAAACTAACATTTTCTCTAGCGACTCCAGGAATCATTAATAAGCCTGAGCCTAAGAAAATAACAACTAAAAATCCAATAGCGATATATCTAAAGCTATTTTGCTTTTTCAAAAAAGTTATAAACTTTTTTAGCATACGTTTAAATATTATACCCTTTTTTAATAATTTATTCTATAAGCGAGACCTATAGTTTAATTTCTTCTTCAAATGGTTTTTCTAACACTTCTGGATGATTAAGATAATTTTGCATTAATTCCATTGACTTTAGGAAATAAAAGCCATCCGCGATTCTTTCATCAAATGTTGCAGTAACATCTACGAAAGTTTTATTAGAAACACTACCATCATCGTTTTTAATTTCTTTTTCAATTATCTTACCGATAGTAATCATCATGGAACAAGTTCCATAATTATTTAAATGATGGTAGACTGAGCGAGAACCTATACTACCTAAATTAGCGACCATTGCTGTCGCGAAGGAAGGATCAGGGCCGGTAATGCTTTTAGGTAACCAACCATGTTTATCAAATTTTCTTAAGAAGAAGCCTAAAAGACGCATTACAAAGTGAGGCATTCTCTTTAGAGAATCAATCGTCATATTTGCTTCTTCTTGTTTAGCAATTTGGGTCTCGTCTCTTTCGCCATTAACAGTTTTAATAATAAAGTCACTTATCTTATCAACATTATCGTCTTTTTTAGCGACATAATTAATTACTGCTTCGCCTGATTTATCATTAAATTTTCTTTTAGCGACAAAAGATATTCTAATCTCATCTTTTTGATACATTTTATAGTTAGAAATAAAACGTAAAAGATGCGGTCTTTCGTTAATCGTGCGAGTAAGCGCAGCAATAAAACAATGAAAGAATTTAATATTACAATTAGGATCAATTTCTTTTCTTTTTTTAATGTATAACATTAAATTAGTAATATCTAAATCCATTGTAGAAGAGACTTCTGAATCACAACGATTGGGATAAATTTGAATCATTATTTTATTAATCGGTGGCAAGTCTTTAATAAAATGACCATCTTTACGGTCACCGTGTTTTCTTTTTCTTTGTTCAACAAATGACATATCAATAACTCCTCTATTTTATAACAATGTTAACGTACCCACAATAAACCCTTATATATAAAGGCTAAACTACTGTAGTAATAAAATTATAAATATTTTTTATCTTTAAGCAATTCAACAATATCAGTTCCTCTTATCCAAACTTGTTGAGGATACATTTTAATTCCACACAAAGATAAAGTCTTTTTAGTGGAATCAATTCCTGTTCCTCTAATAAAAAGAACTTTGTGATCACTAGATTT
>JAZLFE010000029.1:0-10094 GCA_045615605.1 Bacilli bacterium
ATCAATAGCCCTCTTTTCTTTAGTCTCTTTACGTTTAGCAATCTTAATTGCACGTAATTCTTCTTTTTCAAGTTTCTTAAGTTTTTTCTCTTCCGCTTTAAGAACTTTAATACGCTCTTTCTCTTGTTTCTTCATTAAGAGTTTCTGCGCCTTAAGTTCGGCTTTATTTTGTTTCTTAATTAAAGCATCAGATAAATCTTTAGCGTGAAGTTGCTCTTTAAGAAGTCTTTGTTCTTCATTAGCGGCTTCATCTTTAGCAGCCTTCTCGGCTAAAACTTCTTCTTTTGCTTTAATATAATCATATTTAAGCGCTTCTCTTTGTTCTTTTAATACTCTTTGTCTTTCTCTTTCTAGTTGAATCTTAAGCTCTCTTGCAAAGGTTTCTTTTTCTCTCTTTGCTTCTTCTAACGCTGCGACTTTTAAGCGAGTGAGTTCTTTAAGTTTCTTAAGTTTAATTTTAGCCTCAATCTTTTGTTGCTTAATTAAACGCTCTTGTTGTTTAATCGCTTCTTTAGCGAGTTCTCTTCTTTCTTTAAATAAAGCATTAACTTCTCTTCTTCTTTCAAGTGCATCAACTAAAGGATGATAACGATTCTTAAGAAGAGCTTCTTGATTCTTCTTCATCTCTTGTTTTAATAAGCGTTTAAGTTTAGCTTCGTTAATACGATCTTGGATACGTTTATTTTTAAAGTATTCAAGCACTCTCGCTCTACGAGCGTAAGCTTCAATAAGCGGTTTATTTCTTTCGTATAAGAGGTTCTCTTCTACTTGAGCGATGAAATCAAGATTTTCAATTTCTGCTTCTTTAATTTCATTAAGTTTAATTCTTTTAAGTTCTTCAATATATTGTTCTTCTTTTCTAATCGCAATCTTTTCAAGACGGATATCTTCAAGTCTTTGAAGTTCTAACGCTCTAGCCTCTTCTTTTAATTTCTTCTTAGTTAAAATTTCTTGTAATCTAAGCGCCTTCTTATATTGTTTAACTTCAATACGATCCTGGATACGTTTACTACGTTCTGCTTCTTGTAGTAATTGAGATTCAATACGTAAATTAAGTTTTCTTTGACGGAATAAGCGATATGCTTCAAGAGATTCCATATGAGTGCGAATCTCAAATTCTTTCTTTGCGTTATATTCAAGTAGATATTGATGCTTAATGGCACGACGAGCGATAATGATATATTCTCTTAAAGCTTTCTCTGCTTTACTCTTATTCCATTCACGTTGACGGTCCATGTCTTTAAGTTTGATTTGGTTATCTAAGTCAATAAAGTATTGTTCACCATACTTTTCTTGAATAGCGTTAATACGATCTTTCTCTTTTTGTAAGATAGCTTTTTCTTTAGCAAGCTTCGCACTGATAATAGCTTGAGCCTTTTCTCTTTTCTTTAAAGCGATAGCGCGTTTACGTTCAAGAATAGATAATTCTTTTTGTTTAAGTTTTTCGTCTCTTTCTTTCTCTTTAGCGAGTTTAGCAAGACGAAGTTCTCTAAGTTTCTCTGCTTTTGCTTTCGCTCGATTAACTTCTTTAAGTTTACGCATTCTCGCTCTTTCTTCTTCACGATGTGCTTTTGCTTCAAGTCTTCTAATACGAGCTTCTTCAATAAGAGCTTTCTTTTTATTCTTAGCGATAATTCTTTGACGAATAATATCTTCTTTTCTAGCGTTAATAATCGCTTTTTCTTCTAATGAAGAGATAAGGAATTTAGCCTTATCTTCATTAAGGAGTTGATTAGATATCTCTTTTTTAATGATACGTTCATTATCTAATTCTTTTTGTTTATTTAAATAGATTCTTTCGTATTCTAAATTAATCGCAATGTTTTCACTCTTCTTTTGATAAACTTGAGATAATTTAGCGAGTAATTGTTTTTCTCTTTCATCTTGAGCGATACGTTTCTTTCTTAAAGAGGCTAATTGATTATTATAGGCAATAATTCTTTTCTCGACATTTTTAATACGAGCAGATTCAAGTTCATGTTGAAGTTCTTTTTCTTTTTTAATAGCTTCAAGACGTTTAATTCTTAATCTATTTAATCGATTGAATATTACTAAAGTATCATGTTCAGCCTTTTTAATTTGTAATAAAGAATTTTCTTTTAAGATCTTATTTTGTCTCTTTAATTCTAAGCGACTAGCTTCTTCTTCTTTCTTTAAACGAATAGGCTCACTAAGTGCTTCGTTTTCTGAAGATATAACGACTTTAGGATTATCACCACGGTCTTTAATATTTTTAATCGCACGATTATAAGAAATAATCTCATCTTCTTTAATAGCCTTATTTTCTATTTTTTTAAGTTGAGATTGTTCTTGCTTAATAAGAAAAGCTTTACGCTTCAATTCTTTTTTATTTTTACGCGCTTCTTTTTTCTCTTTAGAGACTTCAAAGTGAATCTTATCGTTATCCATGTCTATATTATTTTATCACAAGACTTACTTATTACTAAGTAAAAATGCTTTATACGCTAAATAGGCTTCGTATAAATCTACTTTAGAGATTAATTCAAATGGTGAATGCATCGCTAAAACTGGTACCCCAGCATCTACTACATCCATATTGTATTTTGCTAAAGCATATGAGATAGTGCCTCCACCACCCACATCAACTGCACCCATCTCACTACTTTGATGGTCAACATTATTACTATCTAAGATATTACGAACATAAGCAATAAATTCTGGATTAGCATCACTATTACCGGATTTACCACGATGACCACTATATTTATTAAAGCAAACACCATGACCAAATCTCGCCATATTTTTATTAGGAGCGTTATATTCTTTAAATAATGGATCTGCAGCAGCAGTAACGTCACTTGAAATCATTTTAGAATTTCTAAATGCCGTTCTAGTTTTTAAAGTAGGATGTTTCTCTTCGTGCATATGCACTAAATCAAGTAATACATTTTCAATAAAATAGGATTCTGCTCCGGTAGCGCCTAGACTTCCAATCTCTTCTTTATCAACTAAGATAAGACAAGAAGTATAAGTAATCTTTTTAGCGTCAGCGGTCGCTATTGCCATTAAAGAAGCATAAGAACAACTACGGTCATCTTGGCCATAGCTTCCAACCATAGAACGGTCAATACCAACGTCTTTAGCAGGATAAGCAGGTACTGCTTCTATCTCAGCGCTAGTAAAGTCTTCTTCATCAAAATGATATTTATCTTTAATTAATTTTAAGACGTTCATTTTAACTGCTTCCTCTTTAGCGCCTTCAAGTGGGATAGAACCAAAAGTGATATCTAAATGTTCACCAGTAATAATAGTTCTAGCAGGACTAGATAATTGTTTATCCGATAAATGAATTAATAAATCATTAACGGTAAATACTGGATCATTATCTTCTAGTCCAATATTAATATTAATAATTGAACCATCTTTCTTACAGACTACACCAATTAATGCGAGTGGAACAGTAGTCCATTGGTATTTCTTAATACCACCATAATAATGAGTGTCTAGCATCGCAAAACCAGTATCTTCATATAAAGGATTTTGTTTTAAATCTAATCTAGGAGAATCAAGATGTGATCCTAAGATATGCATACCTTCACTGATAGGCTTTTTACCAATAATAAAGGCTGCAACATTCTTATTACGATTAACAATATAAATCTTGTCACCAGTTTTAATTTTCTTAAAAGAATGCATTTCTTTAAAACCATTTTCTTTTAAGACTTTAACTACTTCATTGACCGCTAATCTTTCATTTTTAGCGTGGTTTAAGAAATATTTATAGCCTTCGGCAAAATCCATGATAGGTTTCTTAGATTTATATTTGTGCCAAGCATTTTTGTTATACATATAAACTCTCCTTTATTAATATTTAGTTTCTTGCCTATTGTAGTTAACTTTAAGTTTACTTAAATAGGCATTTTTAACTTCTATTGGTCTTACTTTTAAATAACCAATAATATTTAAATAACTATTCATCGCTTTTATATATTGAGCGGTAGAATAATTATCTTTAAGTTTAAGCGATTCAGAATAACAATCTAAAATCGCAGTGACTAAATTATAATCTTTCTTTACTTTAATTTCATAAATTGTTTTATTTACTTTAAGCGCTATACCTAAAGAGAGAATAAAATGAAGTCCATCCGCGTATTCTTCTAATATTACTTTCTTTTCACTAGGCTTTTTAAATGACCAGTATTTAAAACATCTAGTTTCGTTAGCGAACTCTCCTAGTTCCACTAGTAACGCTAATAGACGAGAATAAAAAGTTTTTTTATAAGTAATATGATGACGTTTAGCGATATCTTTATCTAACGCTTCTTGTAAAGGATAAAGTTCTTTAATATCAATCTTCATTTAAATTACCTAATTTCTTTAAATGCCAAATCTCGTCGTTATATTGTTCAATAGTACGGTCACTAGAAAAGACTCCACTACCAGCGATATTATTAAGCGACATCTTTGCCCAGGTTTTCTTATCAGTATATAATTCATCAATCTTCTTATGAGCGTAAAGGTAACTAGTAAAGTCTAAGAAGACTAGATATTCATCGCGTTTATTCATAATCTCATCAAATATCGGACGGAATTGATTAGGATCTTTAGCCCAAGGTCCGTTAAATAAAGAATCTACTACGCGATGGATATCGTGGTTAGAATTATATAAATCCCAAGGATTATAATTATTCTTCTTTGCTTCAATTACTTCATTATCTTTTAGACCGAATATAACGTTATTATTCTTTTTAGCGTATTGATCAATTTCAATATTTGCGCCGTCTAAAGTACCTAAAGTAATCGCACCATTCATCATGAGTTTCATATTAGAAGTACCACTAGCTTCATATCCAGCAGTAGAGATTTGTTCTGATACATCCGCAGCAGGAATAATCTTCTCCGCTAAAGTAACACCATAATTCTCGACAAAGACTACTTTAAGATATTTATTAACATCACTATCATTATTAATAACATTAGCAACACTTAAAATTAATTCTATTATCTTCTTAGCGAAATAATAGCTTGGTGCGCTTTTCGCACCAAAGATAAATGTTTTAGGTTGTAATTCTTTAGCCTTAATAGGATTCTCTTTAATGAAGTAATATAAGTAGATTATATGTAAGACATTTAATAATTGTCTTTTATAAGCATGTAATCTTTTTATTTGAACATCATAAATTGAATCAGGAGAAATAGTAATACCATAAGAGTCTTTCACAAATTTAGCGAATTCAATTTTATTATTATGTTTAATCTTCATTAAAGATTCTAAGACTTTATTATCTTTTTCAAATTTACGGAAGTCTTCTAATTTAAGAGGATTAGTGATCCAGTCTTCTCCTATTTTAGATGTGATTAATTTAGCGAGTTCTGGATTCGCGTTAAGTAACCATCTACGATGAGTAACTCCATTCGTTTTATTATTAAATTTCTTTGGGAATAATTTATAGAAGTCCACGAAAGTAGTCTTCTTTAAGATATCGCTATGAATCTTCGCGACACCATTAATGCTATAAGAAGCATAAACTGCTAAATTAGCCATAAAGACTTGTCCATCTTTAATAATAGAAACATTATATTTAGTGTTATTATCAACACCCATATCATTAAGTTCAATCATAAAGCGACGATGAATCTCTTCGATGATGTTATAGCAACGTGGAATTAATCTTTGAACAAAATGGATTGGCCATCTCTCTAAGGCTTCTGGTAGAACAGTATGATTAGTGTATGCAATACACTTTTTAACAATATCCCAAGCATCTTCCCATTTATAATCGTGTTCATCCATTAATAATCTCATTAATTCTGGGATTGCTAATGTAGGATGAGTGTCATTAAGATGGAAGACATAAGTAGAAGGAAGATTATCTAATGATTTATTCTCTCTTAAATGAGCCTTTAATACAGATTGTAGACCAGCGCTTACTAAGAAATATTCTTGTTTTAAGCGAAGCATCTTACCCCATTCATTAGAATCATCAGGATATAGGTTATGACATATTTCATTAACTTCGTATAGATAATGATTAAAGTCAGTACCTTCAGGGAGTGATTCACTACTAGGTAGAGATTGCCACATTCTTAATGTATTAGCGACTCCATTACGATATCCTACAATAGAGACATCATATGGCATTGCTAATACTGGGATAGCGCCTTTAGTTCTCCAACCAAATTTACCATCCTCTTTCGTATATAATTCTGAATATCCATAGAAGTTAACCGTTACTGCGTGTTTAGGTTTTCTTACTTCAAATACATATCCATTAGTGAGCCATTGATCAGGTAATTCTTTTTGGTAACCACCACTTAATTTTTGACGGAAGAAACCAAATTCAAATCTAAGACAGTTACCATGACCTGGATAGCCTAATGAAGCGATTGAATCAAGAAAACACGCAGCGAGTCGACCTAGACCACCATTACCTAAACCAGCGTCACTTTCTTTCTCTTCTAATTCATGGATATTAATACCAAGTTCTTCTAAGCCTTTCTTAGCGACCTCATATATTCCTAAGTTCTGCATGTTATTAACAAGTAATCTACCAATTAAAAATTCCATTGAGAAATAGACTAATTGTTTTTGTTTCTTTTTAATTACGGTATCATGCGTGATACGGTAATGATTACCCGCGTAATCTCTTACCATCTCCCCTAAGATATCATAACGTTCAGTAATATGAGATTTATCAACATCACGACCATATTTTCTTGCTAAACGAAGCGTGAATTCTTTCTTAAAAGAACTGACATTTTTAAACATAATAAAATTTATTCTCCTTTATATTTAAAGATACAAGCCGAGAAGCTTGCTAATTTAATTGTTAATTTATGAGGCTTATTCTCTGGTCCTCCCATTTCAGTATGAATGGGTAGACCATTATATTGGTTAAAGCCAGAATAGACATCTTTATCAGTATTAAAGATTTCTTCGTATAATCCAGGACGAGTCATACCAACATCATAATTCTCATAATAATTACCTGTCATATTAAAGATAAAGATAAGATGAGAATCTTTTACTCTTCTTTCAAACGCGAAGACGCTTTGATTGGCGTTATCGACCATTAGCCAATTAAAGTGAATCGGATTATGTTCCTCTACTTTCATAGCGTCTTCTGCTTGATAGATGAGATTTAAATCTCTCACTACTCGAGTAATGGAATCGTGTTTAGGGAATGTTCTTAAATTCCAAGGGAGGGAGTTATTTTCGTTCCATTCATCAAAACTCGCAAGTTCATTACCCATAAAGCTAAGTTTCTTACCTGGATGAGCGAATTGATAAGTATATAAATTTCTAAGTAAAGCGAATTTTTGATCATAGTCACCCCACATCTTATTAATGATGGTACCTTTACCATGCACTACTTCATCGTGACTTAAAGGAAGTAAGAAGTTCTCAGAAAAGAAATAGGCCATAGAGAAAGTAAGATGATTATGTTCGTATTTCTTATAAATAGGATCTTTAGAATAATACTTAAGCGTATCATTCATCCATCCTAAATCCCATTTATAATCAAAACCTAATCCACCATATTCTACTGGACGAGTAACGCCTAAATAATCAGTAGAATCTTCTGCAATCATCATTAAGTTAGGATGAGCGTAATGTAATTTACCATTAAGTCTTCTTAAGAATTCAGTCGCTCCAATATTCTCTCCATTAGCTTTATTACCATCCCAGAATACTAGATTAGATACAGCATCTACTCTAATGCCATCAACATGGAAATATGTAGCGAAGAAGTTCATCGCACTCATTAAGAATGATCTTACTGGATCTTTACCTAAATCAAATTGTGCGCTACCCCATTGAGAGAATGTATGATTTTCATCACCATATTCAAACATATGAGTGCCATCATATTCAAATAACGCCCAATCATCTTTTGCAAAATGTACAGGAGCAAAGTCTACAATAACGCCTAATCCTGCTTGATGCATTCTATCGACAAAGCTCATAAATTGCTTTGGATTACCATAGCGAGAATCAATCGAATAAAATCCAGTAGCTTGATATCCCCAAGAACCATCAAATGGATATTGACATAATGGCATTACTTCAACGTGAGTGTATCCTAATTCCTTCATGTAGGGGATTAGATAATCCGCAATTTCTTCATAGGATAAATTACGTCCATCTACTTTACCTTTCCAGCTACCTAAATGGATTTCGTATATACTCATTGCTTTA
This sequence comes from Bacilli bacterium, assembly GCA_045615605.1. Classification (GTDB taxonomy): domain Bacteria; phylum Bacillota_I; class Bacilli_A; order RFN20; family CAG-826; genus UB1719. The sequence goes on from JAZLFE010000029.1 coordinate 8,162, forward strand.
TCAAAGTTACGAGTTTGTTTTTTAATAAAATCATTATCGTGCCAGATAAAGTTCTCTATATCAAATAATCTAGATGTAGTGTCTGGTCTAACGCTAGAGAAGAAGGCGTATGGATCAATCTTATCAACGTATTTACCGTTAATATTCTTAAAGTGATATTTATAAGATTGATATTCTTTTAAGTTAGGGATAAAGATTTCCCATACGCCTGATTCATCAACTTTAGATAATTTATCTTTAGATGGATCCCAAGAGTTCCACTCTCCAATAACACTTACATCAGTTGCTCCTGGAGCGTATAGTCTAAACATTACGCCTTTTTTCTTTTTATCGTTAACAAAATGCGCACCAAAATAATTAAAGCCATCAATACATTGACCGATTAAATAATAATACAATAATCCGTATGCCATAATCTAATTAGATTATATCATTAAAAATTAATATAGATAAACATTATTAATCACAAGAGGAATAAGATTTATCAACTAAGTTAGAAATATTTTTAAAATAACTAACATCTCCGTTCTTTAAAGCGACTAATAAAGGCAATAAATTGCTTCCTGGTAAATTATTTTTATAATCTAAATTTAATTCTTTAGCATTTTTTAATAAATCTTCATATTTATAATCGTTATTAATAATTGAGTATTTAATAATGTCTAATTGCCAACTTTGAGCGTCATATAAAGGTTTTATTTTTCTATTTTGCGAATCTTCTTTTCCGGAAGCGATTTTAGGCCAATACTTATGTACTAAGACACTATTAATTGCTTTAGAAGAAGAAGTTAATCTAGTGTTATCTAATTTATCTGCCGCTAATAAGAACAATTGCAATATATTTGGATTAGTACAATAACTAACTAGTTCTGCGACTAATCTATCATTAAAAATCTGAGTAATTTTATCTAAAGTGATATTAAAAGGAGAATTTTTTATATTAGCTTTATTATCAACGTCATATACACATAAAATACAATCAAACATTCCTTCACGTAGGGATGAAAGATAAGCATCCGCTATTCCACCATAACCAGTTGATTCCTCAATCGAGATATCAAATAATTCATTAGCGCCCACAGTTCTCACAATATCAAAAAAAGTATATTCTTCATCACCTTCTACTATTATTTTGATATTGTACTTATTCATTCATAAGCCTCTCATTTATTAATAGCAGATAAATATTTAATAAAATTTGGAGATGGAACATATCCAAATTCTCCACGATTATAATGATTTAATAAATCTTCTACGCTTCTAGGACCACCATTAGACACAGGATCTTCTTTTAAGCAAAATAAATAACTCGAACAATCTTTGTTTCTAAAGGAGAAATATATTTGATCTTTTCTCATCATGTATTTACATGTTATTAATTCAATATCATGAGCAGTGAATAACAGTTGTCCTTTGGTATTAGCAAAACTATTAAATGCTGCTAAAATCGCTCTTGATAATTTAAAATGTAGGCCATTATCTAATTCATCAACTATTAAGGTCTTACCATTAACAATAGAATCGTAGACATAGGATGCGATGGCCTCAATCTTCTTAGTACCAGTAGAATCATATGCAATAGAAGGAACGGAATTACCGTTATACTTAGTAAATAATTTAAGTTGATCAATAAAGTCTGTTCTTTTAAGTGCTTCTTCATTAATATTTTCGTTATTAGCATTTTTTACCACTAAGTTTTCGTTATAAAAGAAATCCTGAACAGATAAATCAGCGTGTTTAATAAATTCAATAATAAATTTCTTTTTGTTTTCGTCTTTCCCTTTTAATACATCAATAGTCTTTTCAATTGGAATGTTATATAACTCTACTATTTCTAATGAATTCGCGAATTCTTTAAATGAATTAAGATATTTATTTAGTTTGCTAAATTGATTATTTTTAACTGATATACAATATAAAAATGGTTTTTTAG
>JAZLFE010000030.1:0-2229 GCA_045615605.1 Bacilli bacterium
ACTCTGTTTGCCCATTTCCTAAAAAGTACACCATTTTTAGATTTTACCCTATACCCAACAGAAATTATTACATCTAAATTATAATAATAAACATAATGAATTTGCCCTTTAACCTGAATTGCATTTTTTGCAATTGAGGTACTTTTATCTAATTCACAATCTTTATAGATATTGCTTATATGCCTACTAATAACAGATTTATCTCTATTAAAAAGAACGCTCATTTGATCCAACGTTAACCAAACAGTATCTTCTTTAGGCGATACATTTACATCTAATTCTAACTTTTCATTTTTAAATTTTATTACATCAAAACTTTTCATATAAAAAGTATATCTTATAAATAATCAACTTTGTGACCACCAATAAAAAAACACCGATAGGTGCTTATTATAACTGGTGGCTCCACAGGGATTTGAACCCTGATGGTTTCCCGGACGATTTTGAGTCGTCTGCGTCTACCGTTCCGCCATGGAGCCATATCTGGAGCGCTCGATGAGATTTAAACTCATGACCTTAGCCTTCGGAGGGCTAAACTCTATTCAGCTGAGCTACGAGCGCATACTTGGTGCAGCTATTGAGATTTGAACTCAAACGGTTTCCCACTAGATTCTGATTCTAGCGCGTCTACCATTCCGCCATAGCTGCACATTCATTATATCTAATAAAAAGAAAGGACGCTTTGTGCGCCCTTACTAATTATTAACCTCTTGCTATTTTACTTACAAGCGCCATATCACATTGACCAGGATATTTTTCTTTGAAGTGTTTCATTACCGCTGGTATGGATTTATCAGGAAGGGACGCAACAATTTTTCTTATTTCGTCTTCACTTAACAACTTTGGCAAATACCGCAGGATGGCTTCTTTTTGTTTTTCAATTAACGAAGCTTGATTAGAATTTCCAGCTGTTAAATAAGCTTGTTTTTCTTCATCTAATTCTTTTGCTAATTTAGTTAAGATACGTACTGTATCTACATCAGTAGTCTCTTTTTTATTAGCCTTATTTTCTATACTTAATTGCATATAGCGATTAATCGCTACACTTAAAGATGCACGAGCGTTTTCATCGTGAGCTTTAAGAGCTTCTATGTTTGCTTTTTTTAATTCATCAATAATCATAAGCGAATATTATTATATCACTAAGTTATAAAAAGTTAGCAGTTTACAATTTAATATTGGTATAATGATATTGCCAAGGGTGGAAAATTAAAGGGCGGGCGACCACGGCGCACTTAGAAATAAGTGAGGTATCAAGCGTTCCAGGGACTGCTCTCCTGGTTGGCAAAATAGTTAGCACCATTAAGGTGCTTTTTATTTTATATATGATTAGATATTTTAAGTGCAGTAGCGAATGCCCACATTAAATTATATCCGCCACAAAGTCCAACTTGATTAAGCGCTTCACCAATAATATAAACATTCTTCTCTAATTTACTTTCAAAGTAATCATTTACGTTATTTAAATTAACTCCGCCAAGAGAAGCTACACTATCATTCTCGTCATAATAACCTTTTATATTAAAGATAACTTCTTTGGGATTACCTTTTTTCTTTAAATAAATAGCGAGATCTTTAACAAAATAATCTTCGTAATGTCCGTTAAATTTTATGTTTGGTAAAAAATCAATTAATAAACGAGGAGATTTAATTTTATGTGCAACGCTAAGTGTTCCCATATGATAAATAACAATCCCACTTAAGCCGTCTTTCTTAAAGATTAACTCTCCATCTTCTTCAAACACTAAATTATTTTTATCCATTAATTTAACATGAACTTTACTTCTAATACCATTAACCTCTTTAGTAGACTCAATAGTCTTAACTGGTACTAAAACAGGAATTATCGACTCTATTTTATATCCATGATTTTTAAGATTAATTATAAAATTTGAGTCCGCTCCTAATTTAGATTGACTCTTTAATCCAGAAGCAATAATTAATTTATCAAACGGATATTTACCTTTATTTGTAATTAAAATATTATTCTTATAATCAAGCGCCGTAGTCTCGCTAATAAATTTAACTCCAATCTTTTTAGCCTCACTAATAAGAGTATCAGTTAACATATTTGCGGATTCACTATAAGGATAAATATAACCATCATGATTAACGGTCATAATATGATGCTTATTAAAGAAAGCGATAATTTCTTTATATCCATATTCTTTAAATAAATGTTTAGCTGCTTCTTCATTTTGATAATAATAAAAATTATTAATGGTATTA
>JAZLFE010000031.1:0-1121 GCA_045615605.1 Bacilli bacterium
GCAGGTGAATCCTAATAAGTATCTTTAGATTAAAAGCCAGTATCTTTAGTTTTATAAGAGCCTAGAAGATTAAATTTAGATTAATATAAAATATTGAAGCCTTTAGGTGAAGGTGCTTTTGGTAAAGTGTATTTAGTAAAGGAAAAGGAAAGAGAAGCATATTGGGCATTTAAGCAGCTAAAGAAGAACGAAATTATAAAATCTAAGTAAGTCGACCACTTGAAATCTGAAATTTACATTTTGAACAGTTTGGACCATCCATTCCTTGTTAAGGGAGCAGGAATGACCTAAAACAGCAAATACTTGTTCATAGGTATGGAGTTCGTGCCTGGTGGTGAATTATTCTGCTATTTAAGAAAAGTAATCAGATTTAAGATGGAGTAAGCTTAATTATATATGGCTTAAGTTGTTTTAATGTTTGAGTACTTACACAGTAAGAATGTTATTTTCAGAGATTTAAAGCCAGAAAACTTATTAATTGACAGCGATGGTTATTTGAAATTAACAGACTTCGGTTTTGCTAAAATTGTTAAGAAGAGAACATACACCCTTTGTGGTACTCCAGAATATATTGCTCCTGAAATTATATTAAATAAAGGACATGGAAAAGGTGTTGACTGGTGGACAGTGGGTGTCCTCTGTTATGAAATGTTAGCTGGTATTGACCCATTCAATGCTGCTGACCCTATGTAAATTTATTAGAACATTATTAGAGGAAATATTAGATTCCCTAGATCTTTCCACTCTTCTGCCCGTTCCTTAGTTAAGCACTTATTAGTAGCAGACTTATCTAAGAGATATGGTAACTTAAAGGGTGCTTCTTAAGATATTAAAAACCATAGATTCTTTAAGGGCATTAACTTCAATAAAATACTAAACAAAGAAATACCAATGCCTTATGTACCAAAATTAAAGTCACCAAGCGATACAGGAAACTTCAACTTTTAAGAAACAGAAGGAGAAGGATATGTGCCTGAGGTAGACAGAGCTAACGATCCATTCTTATCTTGGGGATAGTAATGACACATTAGTATAATCTTAAAGAAAAAATTTATTTTTTATTTTAGATTTCAATTTGTTTAAAAAAAATAGTCTCATTAAAAAAAATATTTAAATTCTAA
>JAZLFE010000032.1:0-26263 GCA_045615605.1 Bacilli bacterium
CTTGCCTTGGATTTAATAGCGAAGTTAAGTTCTTATATAAACCTGAGTATTCTTCTTTAGTATCATTAGATAAGCCTAGTTTATTTGCTGGTAAGTTACACGCCGTATTATGTCGTAATTATAAAAATCGGGTTAAAGGAAGAGATTATTATGATTATTTATTTTATATTTCTAACGGAGTCTCTCCTAATTTAGTTTATTTAAAAAATAAATTAGTAGCATCTAATGTATTAAAAAGTAGTGATAAGTTTGATATAAGCGATTTAAAGAAATTACTTTTTGAGAGGTTTAAATCTATTAATTTTAATGAAGTTATTAATGATATTCGTAAATTTGTATTTAAAAATGAAGATTTAAGTTATTTAAATAAAGATATCTTTATTGATTCGCTTAATAAATTAAAATGAATTAATTAGTAAAAGATAGTTTAAGATAATCTTTGAGATTTGTACTTTCGCTATCGTCGTTTTCTATGGTAGCCTGGATTTTTACATAAGTTGTTGAAGAATCAATTAATTTACTTAAATCTAATGAAATCTTAAATGTATTGTTTTTTTCTTCAATAAAACTAATAAATCCGCTCTCGCTGTTAATATTTGTTTTGATTATTTGCATTAATTGCGCAAACGCGCTTTTTGGTTCATATGTTAGTTTACTTATCCCTCCTAAATGTATTTCTTTTATTTCGAAATTTATTTTTTTATTGTCGGCATCTGACGAAAAGACTGTTTTTAATGTTAAATATGTATGGCAACCATTAATGTTAATGCCTACAAACATTGCAACATAGTCCTCGCCATTTTCGCCTTTAATAAAAGCAAAATTGAAGTTATCTAGGCAAATATAAGAAACATTATAATTATTATTTTCATCCTTGTTTATGATGTAAGTCGTATATCCTAGTAAATCTAAAGATTTAGTAAATTTATTAATGTCTGTTCTTTTTATTTTGGCCTGAGTTTGTTGACCGCTAATTTGTTTTTGGATGAATTCTTTAAATTCTTTTAACGTCCAAACATCTAGGCTTTCAGGATCGGGTTCGGGTTCGGAATTATTGGAAGAACTAAAGCATGTAGGAGTATATGAATTAAAACCAGGGTCACCTTTATAATTTTCAATTGCACCTTGACTTCCATCAATTAGACTCTTTTCTACCATTAATTTACTAATTTCATCTTTTAAAGGATTGTCAAATTTATATTCTGAGAAATTTTTGACTGAAATGCCTTTTATTAAAAATTCACTGATATTTTGTAAATCTGAAGTATCTGTTGAGCTAATAGTTCCATTTTCAAGCAATCTTGTTATTATTTCCTTATAAGTGTTTAAATTTTTAATATCAATTTGAGAGTCTTTTATTTCCTTTAATTGTTCGTCAGTTAATAAATCATCAAAACCAACTGGGCTGGTTAAACTCTCTAATTTAAGTTTTAAACTTACTCCGTTATTAGTATCAGGTTCAATAAGTCCTGGTTCTTTAACAATATACGAAACTAAAGAATTAAACATATTATCAATGCCTAACCCTCTAACTAATAAGTTATCCATGTCTTCTCTTAATTTGCTTTCTGGATATAATATTTCCCAATGTTCAAGATCTGATTCAGCATTTATACCAGCGCTTTCAAAAGCCTTAGTGATCATTTCATCACTTACATATTTAGCAGCAGTGTTTAAAATAAGATTACTAAAGAAAGAACAACGGCCTATAGAGATATTATTAACTTTAAATACTAAAGTTTGTTCCCCGTTTCTATCTTGCTTATCTAATGTAGTATGAATACCTACTCTAGACTTTAAAAAAGATGCTTGAACATCCATATAGAAGTCATAGTTAGTACCATTAATCTCACAATACATCTTAGGAACGTAATTAGGTTGATTAATAGCGTCTTTAGCAACATTCATTAATAATTGATCAAATTCATCTTCACCTAATGAAATTTTAATATTAGGGTTTTCATCACTTAATCCGTTAAATGCATTATTCATTAAATTACTCATTATTTGATTAGTGTTTAATGTTCCATCTGCTTTTACATTCTTAGTAGATGTATCAAAGATAAAGATAAAGAAAAATCCTACTGGAATAACAAAAAAAACCGTTAAAAACGAAATTAATATTATAAGACCAACATGATGTTTCTTTTTATATTCTTTAGCCATATTAAAACTCCTTACCTGATTAACTAAATTATATCTTATTAATAAATTTTACATAATAAATTTATTTATTAGGGATATATTTTTTGCCATTCTTAATCGCCTCTAATTCTAGTTTAGAATATCCATCTTCATTTAATAATTTAATATCTTCTTTACTTAACTTTAATTTATTAAATAAATCAGGACGGTATTTCTTAGTCAACTTTAGTTGTTGTTTTCTATTATAATGATCAATGATTTTATGATTCCCGCTATATAGAATAGTAGGGACCTTATCCCCTTTATAATCATAAGGTTCAGTATATTGAGGGTATTCAAGTAAATTATCATTAAAGGATTCATTTTCTAATGAGACATTAGAGATCGCTCCTTTAAGTAGACGGATCACACTATCAGCGATTGCCATTGAGGCAATCTCTCCTCCAGTAAGAACATAATCTCCAATTGAAATTAATTCATCAACATATTTATTTACTCTTTCATCTATCCCTTCATAGTGACCACAAACGATAGTAACTTCTTTTAATGTTGATAATTGTCTAGCCTTATCTTGATTATATTGTCTACCTCTAGGAGATAATAATATCTTATGTCCTTTAGTCTTCTTTAAGGCATCTACTATAGGTTGACATTTCATAATTAAACCCGCTCCACCAGATATAGGAGGAGTGTCTACTCTTTTATATTTATCTTTAGTGTAGTCTCGGATATTAATAATATTAATACATACTATTTTTTTAGCGATCGCGCGTTTAATAATGGAATTAGATAAAAACCCATTAAACATATCCGGAAATAAAGTAAGAATATTTATCTTCATAAAATACCTTCAATTAATTTTACTTTAATTTCTTTTTTATCTAAATTAACTTCTTTAATAAATTCATCCACGAATGGAATATCAAACGATTTATTAGATGGAGTAACGCAGCGAATAATATCATTCGCAGGAGAATGTATAACATTCTTCACTATTCCAATTTCTTTATTATCTTCAATTACTTTTAGATTAATTAAATCTACATAATGATAATGATTATTAGGAAGCGTTGCATCACTTTTTTTAACATAGATATTCTTCCCTAATAAATCATTAATTAGATTAATATCTAAGTAATCTTTAAAAGAGACAACATCATATTCTTTATATTTATAAAAGGAATTAACTATAAGTGGTTTATATTCATTGTTAGATAAAATAAAAACCACATTGCCTTTTTTATATCTAAGCGAAGCAAAATCAGTATTAGAAAAGATTTTTACTTCGCCTTTTAGGCCATGTGGTTTACTTATTTTACCTAATAAAAGATATTCCATTACTTAACTTCAGTAGTGGGGTTAGCTTGTTCTTGTCCTTTCTTAGCTTTATCTTCAAAATGAAGATGAATGAATTTGTTATCTTCTTTACCCGCAATATTAATTGCTTCACGTAAAGCATTAGCGATAACACCGTGTTTACCAATTAAACGAGATACATTCTCATTATCAGCATAGATAAAGATAGTAATATCTCTTTCTTCTTCTTTAATATCAATCTCAACTTCACTAGGATTAGTGACGATAGTATCAATAAAGCTATGAATAATAGTCTTATAATCCATAATTACTTAGTCTCCTTGTTTTCTTCAGCTTTAGGAGCTTCCTCTTTTGGAGCTTCCGCTGGTTTTGCTTCTTCTTTCTTTGGAGCAGGTTGAGCTTTAGGAGCCTTCTTTACTTTTGGTTTAGCAGGACGATCAAATTTATTCTTTTTAACGGTCTTACTCTTCTTATGAGAAGGAGCTTTAGTCGCATTGAACTTAGCGATTAATCCAATTTCGGTTAATAAAGTTTTAATGGAGTCACTTGGTTTTGCACCTGTCTTAAGCCATTTCATGGCTAACTCTTCATTAATTTCGGCTTTACCAGTTTCTGGATCAAAAGTACCGATTTGTTCAATTATTCTTCCAGTTGCGGAGTAGCGGGAATCCGCTGCTACGATTCTGAAGAATGGATCTTTATGACGACCAATGGTAGTCATTCTTAATTTTACTGACATATTTATATACCTCTTTTTTAAACGAATATATTTTGTCACTATCTTTATTAAGTGTCAAGTAATAGTACTTAACAGTGATTCTAGCATTGACTTTTTTTTTCTTTAACTATGATTTTTAAGTGAATAAGGAGTTTTTATGGCACAAATAAAGTGTAAAAAGTGTGGTACTTTAAATAAAAGTACGGCTAAATTCTGTAAATCATGTGGTAATGATTTATCTATTAAAGAAAATAAATGTCCACAATGTGGAGCAACCGTTAGTCCATCTGATAAATTCTGTGAAAATTGCGGAGCGAATTTAAAAGAAACTATAAAAGAAAATATCACTAAAGTAGATAATCATTCTAATAATAATGAAGTTAAGATTGTCTATGCGAATAAAAAAGAAGTTACTAGTAATAAAAAGGCTAATAAAGAAGTTATTAATAATGGAGTGAAAATTAATTACGCTAACGGGAAAGATCCTAGCGTAAATAATAGTAATAATAATTTCACTTCTACTATTCAATTAAGTGATAAAACTTCTAAATATATAAGCCTTGCTACAAGAATTCTATTCTTGTTTGGTTTATTATTTGCGTTTATTGGTATATTCGGAGCATTTGCGACTGCTAAAATTCCTGGGTTAGAAAGTCAATCTAAATATTTTACTTATTTCTTTAGTGATTTATGGAAAGATTTAAAAAATATGAAAGAAGATTTTAATAACTATGGCTTATTTCTGTTTTTAAATATCGCGCATATAATTAGTTATGTAGTAATTGTTATCGGAGTTCTTTACGGTGTAATCAAAACACTTGGTTGCTTCATGAAAGACTCTAAACTCAAGTCATTGCCTATAAAGAAAATCGCCAAAGTCGTTACTGTTTGTGCCATCCCTTTCTTATCATTAACTTCATTGGTATATTTTGTTAGCATGTCTATGGATAATGGTGCTATTGGATTTGGATGGGGAACCGTATTTATTATTATAGCTTTGTTCTCCTTTGTTCTTGTTGATGAATATACGAATTTAAATAAATCATCTATTATTACTTTGGTAATGAAAAAGATATCAACTATCCTAATGTTAGTAGTTGTAATTGTTGGGTTCGGAAAAGTATTTTATGCTAGCAATTCTGGAGTTAAAATCGCTATGTCATTCGGATATTTTATACAATTTTTTGATGCCTTAACTGTTTCAAGTTTTGCTATGATTGCTTTATTTGTAATGCTCTTATTCTTCATTCTCTATTTCACTAGAAATAAAGAAAAGACACAAATTATTTTTAATATTATTTTAGTAGTCTTAGCGATTGCTTTAACTATTTTATCAACTAATGCAATGAAGAATGCTTCAAGTGACGGATCTGCTACAGTTGGAGATTACGCTTCTGCTGCTCCAGCATGCATCATTAGTATTATCTTTACTGTTATCTCTTCAACGTTAAATATCGTCGCTACTCGTTTAGAAAATAAATAAGGAGTGCTAATATGTTACAAGTATTAAATTTATGCAAAGCATATAAAACTAAAAGCGGAGTTCAAGTACAAGCTTTAAAGAACATTACTTTAAGATTTCCTAATAAAGGAATGGTCTTTATATTAGGTAAATCAGGATCTGGTAAATCTACATTACTTAATGTATTAGGAGGTCTAGATTCTTATGATTCTGGAGATATCGTAATTAAAGGAGTGTCTTCTCAAGATTTCTCTCAAAGCGATTTCGATAGTTATCGTAATACTTATCTAGGATTTATCTTCCAAGAATATAACTTATTAGATAATTTTACTATCGGTGAAAATATCGAAATGGCTTTAAGATTACAAAATAGAAAGGCTACTCCAGAAGAAGTAGATAATATCTTAAAGAAAGTTGATTTAGGTGATGTTAAGAATAGACGCACTAATGAACTTAGTGGTGGTCAAAAACAAAGAGTCGCAATTGCAAGAGCATTAATTAAAAATCCTGAAGTAATTATGGCAGATGAGCCTACTGGAGCGCTTGACTCTACTACGGGTGTACAAATCTTTGATTTACTTAAAGAATTATCTAAAGAAAAGTTAATTATTATTGTCTCTCATGACCGTGAATTCTCTGAAAAATACGCTGATCGTATTATTGAGATGAAAGATGGTGAAGTTATAAGCGATACTACTAAAGTAGTTAAAGGTAAAGCCACAAAATTTATTAATACTGATCAAAATGCAGTAGAAAGCGATGCATCTGGATTTAAATTAATTAAATCTAGATTACCTTTAGCTCATGCGGTTCGTATGGGTATGGCAGGACTAAAACATAAGAAATTTAAATTAGGATTTACTATTTTCTTATCTTTAATATCATTCACTATGCTTGGCGTTAGTTCCTCAATGGCAACAATTGATCAAGATAATTTAAGAACTCAAATGGTCCAAAAGTCAGGATATAATTGCGACATCATTAGAAAAAAAGTTAAACAAGAATATGGATATCAAGACATTAGAGACTATGAATTTGATGAAGACATCCAAAAATCAATCGATACTTCACTTAGTGATGTTGTTCATGTTTATCCAACTTCTGTTGTTAGCTACGCCTCTAAGACTTATTATGATACTTATACTGAGCAGCTTTCATATACATATAATTTAAATAATAATTACTCGATCGGAAGATTTAGAAAAAGCCAAACTTCTTTTATTAATTCGATAAGCGATTTTAAAAAGTTTGGTTTAAAAGTTTATGATTTTAATAATGATGAAATTCAAAATCCAACATTAAATAATGATGAAGTTTTTATCACTAATTATATGTATGATTTTTTTAAAAAAGTCGGATATAAATATCACAAAGAAATTGAAGATGAATATGGTCATCATTATTATAATGATGAATTTGTTCAATCAGAAAAAGTAAAAGAATTTTTTAGTGGTAATGATGAGGAACATTTAGGCGATTCGCCTATTTTAGAAATTAACTCTAATAATGGTTATATGGTTGAAATTAAGTTCTTTAAAATAAAGGGATATGTTGATATTACACCTCAATTTAATTTTAATGATGAAAAATACAAATTCTTAGATTCTGAATCAGATATTGGATATGGTAACGATTTGTACGAAGAGTTTTGTCATTATTTAGATTATTCTTTTGCTAATTCTACTTTCATGAGTGAAGAAGGTATAAGTACTTACTTAGGGTATTTGAATGGTGGCGATTCGAATTCAACTTATACAAAGAAAAATCTTTGTATCATGGTTGATATATCTAAGGATAGCAATATTAAAAAAGTAATGAAAATGTGCTATAAGAATTTACCACTTACTGATCTTGATAAAGAACTTGGTTATGAATCTGTACAATTTGTGTTAGAAAATAATAAATTAAGTTATTTGCAATCGCAAATGGATGGTTTTAGCGGTATAACTGCTCAAATATTCTTATATGTCGGTTTAGCGTTCTTCTTGTTCTCCGGTTTACTTTTGAGTAACTTCATTGCTAACTCAATCTCTTATCAAAGAAGAGAAATTGGTATATTAAGAGCAATTGGTGCAAGAGGTAGCGATGTATTTAAAGTATATTTCTCTGAATCGTTTGTAGTTGCTACAATTACGTTTATACTTTCCACAATTGCTTCTGCTTTAATTATTTCTCTAGCCATTAACAAGGGTATTGCCTCGTTTATGCAAGGCATATCGTTGTTAAGTTTTGGCATCTTAAATATTTTAATTGTTCTAGGTACTGCGTTTCTTTCTGCGATTATTGCAACTTATATTCCTACTAATCATATTGCAAAGAAAAAACCAATAGACGCAATTCGTAAAAGATAAGTTCATATATATTTTCCTAATATTTTTGAATGATTTATTAAATTATTTTGGGATTTTCCAAGCGAACTTTTGGTCTAACTATTGGATTTTCCAAGCGAAAATTATCACAGAATAATTAAATTTATCTTAATTTCTTAGTAATATTTGCCCATTCTTTTATCACATATATAGCGTTAAAATGCTAAATTTCTATGTTAATTTTCTAGTTTAGTGCTATTATAACTAGGCACGAATAGTGGGGCTGTAGCTCATCTGGAAGAGCGCATCGTTCGCAACGATGAGGCAGCGGGTTCGATCCCCGTCAGCTCCACCAATTTTTATTACTAATAAAATAATGATAAGATTAGATTATGATTTATGAATTAAAACCAATCTTTACTTATAACCTATGGGGAGGTAATAAATTAAGTAAGATTTATAACATTAATAAATCACAATATGGCGAAGCCTGGATTTTAAGTTTATTAAATAATCGAAACTCTCCAATTAAAAATCTAAAGAATAAAACTTTACTTGATATATTTAATAAAGATAAAGATATTGTTAAGAAAGGTTATAAAGGAAAATTTCCTTTATTAATTAAATTAATCGATGCGAATGATGATCTAAGTATTCAAGTTCATCCTAAAGCTAAAACAGAATTTTGGTATGTACTTAATTCTAATCCTAGTAGGTTATATCTAGGATTTAAGAAAGATACTAACAAAAATAAGATTAAGTCTATATTAGAAAAAGGTGATATCACTAAATCACTAAATCATATTGAGGCGAAAGAGGGTAATAATTATTTAATTAAACCTGGCACTATCCACGCGATTGGTAAAAAGACATTCTTAATCGAAATTCAACAAAGCGCGGATATTACTTATCGTTTATACGATTTTCATCGTGTTGATAAAAACGGTAAAGAAAGAGAACTTCATATTCCTCAGGCTTTAAATGCCATTAATTATAAAAAATACCTTAATAAGAAAGTTAACCATTCTAACTATTTAGTTAAATGTCCTTTCTTTACCGTTTATCATGAATTAATAAATAAAGAGAGAACATATACCGCAAAAGAAGATTCCTTCCATTCATTTACGGTTATTAAAGGTAGAGGAAGTCTAATTTATAAAATGCAAAATATTAATTTAAAACCATTCTCAACTATCTTTGTTCCTGCTAGTAGTGGTAAATACCTTATTAAAGGTAATTTAGAAATAATTCGTACCACTCTATAATAAATAATTTGACAACTATTTAAGGATATATATAATACTATTCGCTGCTCAATTTGAGCATATAAAAATTAGTGTTTGATACACTTGGAATTGTGTACATAGGAGGAAATATGCCAACAATTAACCAATTAGTGAGACAAAGTAGAAAATCTTCTACTTATAAAAGTAAGGCACCTGCTTTAAATAAGCGCTGGAATTCTTTAAAGAAAATTACTAAAGATCAAAATAGTGCCCAAAAAAGAGGAGTTTGTACCCGTGTCGGTACTATGACTCCTAAAAAACCTAACTCTGCGTTACGTAAGTACGCTCGTGTGCGTTTAAGTAACGGTTATGAAGTTACTGCCTATATCGGTGGTGAAGGTCATAACTTACAAGAACACTCTACTGTTATGATTCGTGGTGGACGTGTTAAAGATTTACCAGGTGTTAGATACCATATCATTCGTGGTACGCTCGACTGCGCGGGTATTGAAGCGCGTAGACAAGGCCGTAGCCAATATGGTACTAAGAAACCTAAGAAGGCTAACTAAGGAGGAATATAATTATGCCACGTAAAGGAAGTGTCGCTAAACGCGACGTATTACCCGATCCAGTTTATAATTCAAAACTTGTTACTCGTTTAATTAACCGTATCATGATTGATGGTAAACGTGGAACCGCTCAAACTATCTTATATAATGCATTTAAGATTGTTGAAAAGAAAAGTGAAAAACCGGCTATGGATGTATTTGGTACTGCATTAAATAACATCATGCCAGAAGTTGAACTTAAAGTTAGACGTATTGGTGCGGCTAACTATCAAGTACCAATTGAAGTTACTCCTGAAAGAAAAATTGCTTTAGGTCTTCGTTGGTTAGTTCAATACGCTCGTTTAAGAAGCGAAAAGACTATGGAAGATAAACTTGCTGCAGAAATCATTGATGCCGCTAACGGCACCGGTGCCTCAGTTAAGAAAAGAGACGATGTCCATAAGATGGCAGAAGCTAATAAAGCTTATGCTCATTATCGTTGGTAAGAGGATAAATAGTTATGGCACGCGAATTTGATTTAGCGCATACTCGTAACATCGGCATCATGGCCCACATCGATGCTGGTAAGACTACTACTACCGAAAGAATTCTATATTTCACCGGTAAGATTCATAAGATCGGTGAAGTTCATGATGGTGCGGCTACCATGGACTGGATGGAACAAGAACAAGAAAGAGGTATTACTATTACCTCTGCTGCAACTACAGCAATGTGGAAAGGTAACCGTATTAACATCATCGATACTCCGGGGCACGTCGACTTCACTGTTGAAGTTGAACGTTCTCTTCGTGTTCTTGATGGTGCGGTCACTGTTCTTGATGGTAAAAATGGTGTTGAACCACAAACTGAAACCGTTTGGAGACAAGGTACTAAATACGGAGTTCCAAGGATTGTATTTGTAAATAAGATGGATGCGATTGGTGCGGACTTTGAAATGTGCTTAGCCTCTTTACATGAGCGTTTAGCTGCTAATGCAGAAGCTGTCCAATATCCTATTGGTGCAGAGTCTGAATTTAAAGGCGCTATCGATATTATTGAAAGAAAGGCTTATTACTATGAAGGCGATAAGAACGAAGCTCCTGTAGAAAAACCAATCCCTGAAGAACTTAAAGACAAGGTTGAGCAACATCGTCAAAAATTACTTGAAGCTTTAGCAGGCTTTGATGATGAAATGATGATGCTAGTGTTAGACGGTAAGGAACCTTCTATTGAATTAATCAAGAAGACTATCCGTAAAGCCGTTTTAACTGGTACCTTCTTCCCAGTCTTCTGTGGATCTGCATATAAAAATAAGAATATTCAATTACTCTTAAATGGTGTAGTTGATTATCTACCAAGTCCTCTTGATATTCCACCTGCAAAAGGAATTAATCAAGATGATGATACTGAATACGTTTGTAAACCAGATGATAATGCACCTTTAGCGGCATTAGCATTTAAGATTGCAACCGATCCATTCATTGGTCGTCTTGCCTATGTTCGTATATATAGCGGTACTCTTAAGAGTGGTAGTTATGTCATGAACACTACAAAAGGCGTAAAAGAAAGAATCGCTCGTGTTGTCTTAATGCACTCTAACCACCGTCAAGAAGTTGATGAACTTCATGCTGGTGATATTGGTGCTGTTGTTGGATTAAAAGGAACCACTACTGGTGATACTTTAGCCGATGAGAAACTCGATGTTGTCTTAGAGAAAATGGAATTCCCTGAGCCAGTTATTGAAGAAGCAGTTGAGCCAAAAACTAAAGCTGACCAAGATAAGATGGCTATTGCATTAACTAAATTAGCCGAAGAAGATCCAACCTTTAAGGTTCATACTAACGCAGAAACTGGTCAAACTATTATCGCTGGTGTTGGTGAACTTCACCTTGATATTATCGTTGATCGTATGAAGAGAGAGTTCGGTGTTCAAGTTAATGTCGGTGCTCCTCAAGTCGGTTATCGTGAAACGATTAGAGTACCTGCGGATTGCGAAGGCAAATACATTAAGCAATCTGGTGGTCGTGGACAATATGGTCACGTTTGGATTAAGTTTGAACCAAACCCAGGTAAAGGATTTGAATTCGTTGACGCAGTTGTTGGTGGTTCAGTCCCAAGAGAATATATTAAACCTACTCAACAAGGTTTAGTGGACGCGATGAACCGTGGTTTAATTGCTGGATATCCAGTAATTGATGTTAAAGCGACATTATTTGATGGTTCTAGCCATGAAGTTGATAGTAGTGAAGCTGCTTATAAGATTGCTGCATCACTTGCTTTAAAAGAAGCTGCAAAGAAATGTTCTCCAGTTATTCTTGAACCAATTATGAAGGTTGAAGTTACTGTTCCTGAACAATATTATGGTGATGTTATTGGTGATATCTCTCGTCGTAGAGGTCAAATGACTGGTGAATCTCAACGTGGTAACGCGAAGATTGTTGAAGCGGAAGTTCCTTTAGCAGAAATGTTTGGATACGTTACTGACTTACGTAGCTTTACCCAAGGTCGTGGTAACTACACTATGCAATTCTTAAGATATGGTGAATGCCCAAGATTCGTCCAAGACGAAATTATTAAAAAGAGTGGCATGAGTAATCGCTAATTAAGAATTAATTACTAAAAAGCGTCCTTTGCTTGGACGCTTTTTTTGTTATAATACAATCAAGGATTTAGGTTATGAAAAATAAAGAAATTGCACCATCAGTATTAAGACAACTTGATCTATTAAGTAATTATTACGAGATTGATAAAGATAAGAAGATTATCACTATCTCACTTCATTACGATGATATTAATGAAATTATAAATACGGATTATGTTAATAATAAACTTCCTTGTTTTAAAGACGAGCTATTACAAAAAATATCCGAGATTATTGATTCATTTCCACACGGATATAAAGTTGATACGGTTTTAGATATCACTAACTTAAGAGGATATAAATTAAAAGATGTAATGCAAGCATTAGAAGATTCTTTAGAAGTATTTCATTACACTTCTCATCGCGCTAAAAGTAAAAGTTTCTTATTAGCAATGATACTTATGGGAGTAGGTATTATTTCTTTATTTTTAATGGTGCTATTTAATAATCACGTTGAAATTGAAGAACCAGGATTTAAAGATATGATAAGCGAAATTATTGATATTATTGCCTGGGTATTCATTTGGGAATCGGTTACTTTAATTGCTTTAGAGCCTAATCAATATAACGCTGTTTCATTAAAATTAATCACTAGATTAAATCTAATTACAATAACCTCTAAAAAGAATAAAGTAAGTGTAAACGCTCATGAATTAATTACTAATTTTGTTCAATATAACGCTAAACATAAAGCAGGAGATACTTTACTTCTAGTTAGCGGTATTGCCTTAATGTCAATCGCCTTGCCTGCTTATATTCGTAACATCATTAATATCGCTAAAGGATATTCAGGTTATGGAACTGGAACAATGTTTATATTAAATGTAATTTTCTTAACTCTATATACTTTAGCATCTATCACCTTTGGCGTTATCTCGGTAATATCTTATATAAGTCAAAAGAAAAAATATTTGCGCATTTGTAATGTATTAGTTCCTTTCTTACTTTTATTAGGTTTAGTCTTTGTTATTGGAGTATCGATTGTAATATCTAAAGGAACTATCAATTATATTGAGATTATTCCATTTGCGTTCTCAAGCGCTTTAACTATCCTAGCCTTTATCGGTTGGATATTTAAATTGCTAACATTTTATAAGAAATAAATTATTTAATTAACTTTGCTAATTTTAGTGCGTTAAGAATAGCGACATCCATGTTGTAATATTTATATTCTGCTAATCTACCAGATAGATAAATATGATAAGAATCCGCTAGTTTTTTATATTTTAAATATTTAGCGTCATTCTTCTTATTATTGATTGGATAATAAGGATCAGTCTTTCCTTTTAGAGAATATGCTTTTGAGAATTCTTTAGCGATTACCGTTTTATTTTTAATATCTTGTCTTAAGAAATATTTATATTCACTAATGCGAGTGAATTTCTCACTCGTTAAATAATTAACGGTTGCTGCTTCTTGATAATAAGTTTTTCTTAATTTAGTTAATTTAATATCTAAAGAACGGTAGGGTAATACTCCATATTTATAAGAAAATAATTCATCAATTGCTCCAGTATAAATAAACTTGCCTTTAAACTCCTCGTTATCGATATAAATTTTCTTATTCTTAAATTCTATATGGTTAGTGATATTAGTCGATAATTGAACTTTAATGTTTTTATGATTAAGCATGTTTTTAAACATGTAGGTATATCCTTTAGAAGGCATAAATTGATATTTATCTCTAAAGTAGGTATCTTGATATCCTAATATAACTGGGACGCGATTAATAACTGATTTATCAATATCTTTGATTTTGATATTCCATTGTTTAGCGGTGTAATAGGCGAATACTTTATCAAAAACAAATTTGCCAAATTGTTTAATGGTTTTATTTTTGTGTTTAATTAAATCGAATATTGATACTTGAGTTTGTCCTTTAAAGTTCTCTAATAATAAAGTTTTGATTTTATCAGCGTCTTCTTTAGAATGCGTAATCTCTAATGACTTAAAATTAAATGGGACCGGCACTGATTTCTTATCTAGATTACCTAATACTTTATGATGGTATTCAAAGAACGGTGAATACTTCATTAAGAAATTAAGTACTTCTTTATAGTTAGTATGGAATATATGTGGTCCATATTTATGGATAATAATCTTATCTTCATCAAAGTAATCATAAGCATTACCGCCTATGTGATCACGTTTATCAATCACTAATACTTGTTTATTAGCATCAGCTAATTTACGGGCAATTGTTGCGCCAGCACAACCAGCACCTACAATAATAGCGTCATATTTTTTCATACCCTACAATTGTACCAAAAATTCGCGCACGCGTAATTAGAAAAGAAAAAGTTTGCATTTTGTTTAACCTTGCTATATCATTATTCACGCTACGAATTTAGAAATTCTGTTTTAAAAAAGGAGAAAATTTATGGCAAAAGAAAAATTTGACAGAAGTAAAGTCCATGTTAACATCGGTACTATCGGTCACGTTGACCATGGTAAGACGACCTTAACTGCGGCTATTACTAAAGTACTTTCTAGTAAAGGTGGAGCAGTCGCAAAAGCATATGACGAAATCGACTCCGCACCTGAAGAGAAAGAACGTGGTATTACTATTAATACCGCCCACATCGAGTACTCAACTGCAAAGCGTCACTACGCTCACGTTGACTGTCCGGGGCACGCTGACTATGTTAAGAACATGATTACTGGTGCAGCGCAAATGGATGGAGCGATCTTAGTCGTCGCCGGTACTGATGGTGTTATGCCTCAAACCCGTGAACACATCTTACTTGCTCGTCAAGTCGGTGTTCCTAACATTGTTGTATTTATCAACAAGACTGACTTAGTCGATGATAAAGAATTACTTGACTTAGTCGAAATTGAAGTTCGTCAATTACTTACTTCTTATGGTTTCCCAGGAGATAAGATCCCAGTAGTTCGTGGATCTGCTCGTAAGGCTCTTGATGGAGATGCAGAAGCTGTTAAACAAATCGAAGCGCTTATGGATGCAGTTGATACCTACATTCCTAACCCAACCCGTGATGTTGATAAACCATTCTTACTTCCAATCGAAGACGTCATGACCATTTCTGGTCGTGGTACCGTCGTCACTGGTCGTGTCGAACGCGGCAAATGCACACTCAATGAAGAAATGGAAATCGTTGGTATTAAACCAACTCAAAAGACCGTTATTACTGGTCTTGAAATGTTCCGTAAGACCTTAGACTATGCGGAGTGTGGTGATAACGTTGGTGTCCTCTTAAGAGGTATCAACCGTGATCAAGTTGTCCGTGGCCAAGTTTTAGCTAAACCCGGCAGCATTGTCCCACATCAAAAATTCACTGCGACAGTTTACGTATTAAAGAAAGAAGAAGGTGGTCGTCACACTGGCTTCTTAAGTAACTATCGTCCACAATTCTATTTCCGTACGACTGATATCACTGGTGTTATTACTCTTCCAACCGATGTGAAGATGGTTATGCCAGGCGATAACGTTGAGTTAACGGTTGAATTAATTCACCCAATCGCGATTGAAAAAGGAACTAAGTTCTCAATCCGTGAAGGTGGCCGTACCGTTGGTGCTGGTACCGTTAGCGAAATTCTTAAGTAATTAAGAATAACTAATAATTAAAATACCTCGGTTAGTTCCGAGGTATTTTTTATTACTTATTTGACTTATTTACTGATTTTATTATTTATTATAGTAACCATTAATGGAGCGTTTCTTTGTTGATGCGCACCTAACATACGATCTTTAATTTCGATTAATGATTCTATATCATCTTTATTAATTATCATATCAAGCAATTCTAAGACTTCACGTCTTAATAAATAAATATAATATCCGTAGTCCTCTAAATCGCCCTTAATAAGATCATCAATGAAATTTAATATTAACGCACCTTTACTATGCCATTTTACTAAGTATTTTCCTTCAACTAAATCAGTAGAATATATTCCTACTGTTGAATTACAATGTGCGCTAACAAAATTCTTAAAATCATTAACTTCACTTTCGGTGGAAAATGTCGCACTTTCTAATCCTACAAACGAATTAGGATAATGCCATTTTTCATATACATTATTACTATTAAACAACACACTATTTTCTTTATGTTCTGGTTTAACAATTAAGCTTAGGTCAGCTAATGCGTACTCCATGATATTTAAGAATTCATCATCGTTATAAACATAATCAGTATCATAGATATGTCTATATAAATCTTTGTGTTCTGCTACATTAACATCAAAAATTGTTCCATATCTTTTAAATCCCCAAAGAACTTGTGAAGGACACGGAACTCTAGAGACTAAATCATTCGTATTATTAAATACAAATATTTTATTATTGTATTTACTGGATTCATCGCCTATAAATTTTTTAGTTACCGCAGGAGGGTTAAAACTATAGGCTCTAGAATCAACTCCTTCATCAATATATTGCTTTGCAATCAAGTTAGCCACCGCTCCTGAACGAGAATGTCCAGTTAGTACTAAAAGTTTTTGAGCATCTTTATTTTCATGCTCTTTAATATATTTATCTAATTGTTTTTTTAGTCTTGTCGCAGTAACATCAAAACCTTTATGATTTTGTTTATGTAACCATTCAGGATGTTCTGATCCGTTCCAAAATTCTTTGTATCCTTCGGTTATATTTCCTTCTTCATCCGCTGCACCGATATCAAAATTTGATATCCATTGTTCTTGACCATTTATGTATCCTTTAATAGCTATAAAGAATACTTGGTGTTTAGAATTATCTTTATCAATAAAGGTATGGTGAGCGATAAAACTTTCTGCGATATCATAGGGATCTAATGTATGTTTTTCAGCTTCAATATGTTGTAAATCTTCACAGCCAATTTGACCAAATATAGGTACATCTAGTTCCTTACTAGGTTCATACACATTATTAGAGAATACGATATCATCTCCATCAGTGTCGTTCATTATAAATGAACAAAGTAGGGCTACATCAGGTTGGTATCCTACTTTAAGAATATCGTTATAATCAACTTTAAGACGATACGTTTTACTTAATTTATCATCGCCTATATCTTGATTTACGTTATATAAGTTATTTTCTGGATCAGGATCAATTTCGTTGATTAAACCATCACTATCGTGATCGTTAATAGGAACTTTATTTTCGTTGTTACCACAACTAATTAATGAAGGGATTAGGAATAATGTAGATAATACTAACAATGGTAATTTTTTATTGTTATTTCTCATAAATTATTTACAATTTATTATATATTAAAGCTATGGCAAATTATCAATTAAATATAACAACAATTAAAATCTTAAAGATGGTTTATGACTTAAACCAAAAAGATTATTATCCTAATATTCATGGAGTACTTAAACTAGTGAATGGAAAACTAGATGAAGAGACTGCTCCTTTTGTAAGCTACGCTACATTCTCTACTTTAACTAGCCTTAAAGGAAGACAACTCGCTAATCATATTCATCAATTAATTAGATACGGATATTTATCTTATAAACATAATAAAGAAGATGATGAAATGTATTTATACATTACATTTAAAGGCGAGACTAATTTAGAGAATTATCAAAAGCATCATAAAGTTAACTTTAAGAAAAGAGAAAAAAGCAAGGCAAAACCTACTATTGCTTTAATTAAATAAATTAGAAATATTAATTAGTATTAATATAGTATAATAGTGGCGTATGAAAATTGTCGTAGATATGTTGGGCGGTGATTTAGGTATCTCCGCAACTAAAATTGGTCTAGAAGAATTTATTTCTCATCATAAAGATGTAGAGATTTTTGCTGTTGGCAATGAAGATATATTAAATAGTGTTAAAGGTATTAAAGTAATTAACGCTACAAGTAACGTTAAAATGGATGCTCATGCGATGGAATTATTCCATGATAGAGAATCCTCTATGGCGAAAGCGTTCGATACTTTAATTAAAGAAGATGGAGATGCTATTGTATCTACTGCTTCTACTGGAGCATTACTTACTTTTGCATCTTTAAAAGTAAAGAAATTAGATAATGTTGATCGCGCTGCATTAATATCTCCTATTCCAACTATTAAAGAGAATAAGAAAACTTTATTACTAGATTTAGGAGCGAATAATGAAAATAAAGTTGATGATTTAATTTCATTCGCTAATATGGCAAAGATTTACTATAAAGCAGTTTATAACATTAATCCTACTTTAGCGTTACTCTCTAATGGAAAAGAAGAAGGTAAAGGTTCACCTTTAATTCAAGAAACATTTTTAAAATTAAAGGAATCTAAATTCCCTAATTTTATTGGTAATATTGAAGCTAGTGAATTACTTAATGGTGATGTAGATATAGTTATCACCGATGGCTTTACTGGTAATGTTGCGCTTAAAGCAATTGAGGGAACTGGTAATATAGTTAAGTTATTACTTAAAGATACTTTTAAAAAATCTTTAAAAAATAAATTAGCGTATCTGTTAATTAAGAAAGACTTAAAAGAAAAATTAAATATGTTATCTAGTAAACCTCTTGGTGGAGCGATGTTTATTGGTTTAAAGAAAGTAGTAGTAAAAGCGCATGGTAATAGCGATGCAATTGCATTTAACAATGCTTTAGAAACCGCCTATAAATGCGTTAAGAGCGATTTAATCAAGAAAATCGTTGAAGGAGTAAGACATGAATAATAAACGTCTTAAACCTTTATTAAGTAGTCTAAAGATTAAAGGTCATGATTATTCTTTATACGAGGCTGCTTTTACTCATCCTTCTGTTAACTTAGGTGAGCATAAAGTTACTGATTATCAAAGATTAGAATATGTTGGTGATTCAGTATTAGGAGCGATAATCGCTACGCTATCTTATAAGATACATCCTAATTTACATGAAGGGCCTTTAACTCGTTTAAGAAGTTCGTTAGTAGATACCGAAGCTTTATCTAATTTAGCGCGTTCTTTCCATTTTGATAAATATATTAAAGTCGGTAGTAGTTTCACTACCGATGTCTCTAAATCTAATAAAATACTTGAAGATGTTTTTGAAGCATTTATAGGCGCTATCTATTTAGATAGAGGATTTGAATATACTTTTAAAGTAGTGGAGAAAATATTTAAAAATAAAATAATTCATTTTAATTACGAAGATAGCGTTGACTATAAGACTAAATTACAAGAATTATTACAAGCAGATCATCATAATGATGTTAGTTATCGCCTATTATCTCGTAAAGGTCCTGCAAATGCTCCAAGTTTTATGATTGGATTATTCTATGATGGCGTCTGTTTAGGTAAAGGCTTTGGTAGTAGTAAAAAGAAAGCTGAACAAGAAGCGGCTAGAAAAGCGCTTGAAAAACTAGCGAGAAAATAAAATGGGATTATTTAGTTTTCTAAAAGAAAAATTTTCGCATAAAGATAAAAGTAGTGACACCATTTTAACCTACGATAAAGGTTTAGCGAAGGCAAAAAAGGGATTTACTGATAAGATTAATGAAATATCTAAAGACGATTCTATTCCCTCTAATTATTTTGATCGACTTGAAGAAATATTAATCGAGGCGGATGTTGGTATTACATTAACCACTCAGATTATAAATAATTTAGCGAAGTCAATTCGTGAGAATAAAATTACTTCTTTAAAAGTCGCTAACGAAACATTAGTAGAAGAAATGTTTAAAGACTATATGAAAGAAGAAGTAATTAACAATGATATTAAATTTGAGACTACTCCTACTGTTTTACTTGTTGTAGGAGTTAATGGAGTAGGGAAGACTACTAGTATTGCAAAACTTGCTAATCGTTATTTAAAAATGAATAAAACTGTTATGCTTGCTGCGGCAGATACATTCCGCGCAGGAGCGATTGAACAACTTAAAGAGTGGGGTAATCGTCTACATATTGATGTAGTTACTGGTGAAATTAATTCTGATCCTGCTAGCGTTGCTTATAAAGCTGCTAAATTAGCGAAAGAAAAACATATTGATTTATTAATTGTAGATACCGCAGGAAGACTACAAAATAAGACTAATTTAATGAATGAATTAGGTAAAATATCTCGAGTAATTTCTAAAGAAATTCCTAACGCTCCTCATGAGACTTTCTTAATATTAGATGCTACTACTGGTCAAAATGGAGTTATTCAAGCGAAAGCGTTTAATGAAGTAACTAAAGTTACAGGAGCAGTTATTTCCAAAATGGATGGAACTAGTAAAGGCGGTATTCTTTTAGCGATTCGTCACGATTTAAATATTCCTGTTCGTTTTATTGGACTAGGTGAAGGAATTGAAGATTTAAAAGAGTTTGATATTTCATTATATTTACATGGACTTACTAAAGAAGAATAATTATGAACGCGAAAGAAAAAGCTACTTATATGAATCGTTTATTAGAAACTTATGGTTCTATGCTTACATTAACGCAACAAAAAATCATGTCGGATAAATACCAATATGATTTATCTCTTAAAGAGATTAGTGATCATTTTTCTATCTCTCGCTCTGCGGCGTTAGACGCAATAAATGTAGCGAGTAAAAAATTAATTGAATGCGAAAATAAATTACATTTTATTGCTAAAAAAGAAAAGGCACTAAAGTGCATTAAAGATAAAAAATTACGCGAACAGATAAAATCCATACTATAATTTGCCTATGGCGTTTGAAGCTTTAACCGATAAATTTTCTAGTATAATTAAGCGCTTAAAAGGCGAGACTTATTTAACTGAGAAAAATATGGACGAAATGCTTAGAAGCATTCGTCTCGCTCTTTTAGACGCTGATGTTAACTATAAAGTAGTTAAAGAATTTATAAATAACGTTAAAGAGAAAGCCGTTGGTCAAGAAGTCTATAAGAAAGTTAATCCTAGTCAAATGATTACTAAGATAGTTCATGATGAACTAGTCTCTTTGCTTGGAAGTACTGATAGCGAAATTAAATATCCTACTAGTAGACCAATAGTCATTATGTTAGTAGGTCTACAAGGTACTGGTAAGACTACTACTGCAGGTAAATTAGCGAAATATTTTATTGATAAATTACATAAGAAAACCATTTTAGCAGCATGCGATATTTATCGTCCTGCGGCGATTGATCAATTAGAGCAAATTGCTAAACAAGTGAATGCTACTTTCTTTTCTTTAGGAAAAGAGAATCCAGTAACTATTGCTAAAAAGGCAAAAGAATTAGCATTTAATGAACATTATGATGCATTAATTATTGATACCGCTGGTCGTCTACAGATTGATGAACCATTAATGGAAGAACTTAAGAATATTAAAAGTGAAGTTAGTCCAGATGAGATTCTTTTATTAGTAGATGCCGCTAGTGGTCAAGATGCTATTAATGTTGCTTTAGCGTTTAATGAAAAACTTGGTCTATCCGGCTGTATCATGTCAAAACTAGATGGTGATGCTCGTGGTGGTGCATCCTTATCAATTCGTCATTTAACTAATGTCGCAATTAAATTTATTGGTATTGGTGAAAAATTAAATGATTTAGATGCTTTCCATCCTGATCGTATGGCAGACCGTATCTTAGGTATGGGTGATGTCGTTTCTTTAGTTGAAAAAGTTAAAGACGAAATGGATGAAGAAGAAATGAATAAAGAAGCAGAGAAGATGATGAGTGGACAGTTCACGCTTGATGATATGCTTCATCAAATGAAGCAAGTTAAACGTTTAGGATCTATCTCTAGCATTCTTA
Source organism: Bacilli bacterium (assembly GCA_045615605.1). GTDB lineage: Bacteria > Bacillota_I > Bacilli_A > RFN20 > CAG-826 > UB1719. The sequence continues at coordinate 21,994 of JAZLFE010000032.1, forward strand.
AAATGATTCCGGGTCTACCAAAAATAAGCGATGAACAAAAAGAAAAAGCTGAAATAGAAATGAAGAACTTTGAAGTCATCATTAATTCCATGACCAAAGAAGAGAGAATGCATCCTGAAATATTAAAGAATTCTAGAAAGATGAGAATTGCTAATGGAAGCGGTAAAACTAGTTATGATATTAATCGCGTACTTAAAAAGTACGAACAAATGAAAGAAGTCAGTAAAAGACTTAAAGATTATAAGAAAAACGGAGGTCGTGGGTTACCTCCTGGAATGAATTTTCCTGGAATGTAATTTACGAAAATTAAATGAAAGATAAATTTATTCCAATAACTAAAAAACAAATTATTAAAGATCACGTAATTGATTTATGTACTTATACTGAGATTGATTATGATAATTTATTTAATGAATTAAATACTCGTTATATGGCGAAAGGTGGATGTTCAGTCGCTTATAAAGCAATTACTAAAAACGGTAAGAAAGAATTTATTGTTGGAAGGAATTTAGATTTATCAATTTCAAATAATCCCGCCTATATAGTAAGAACCGCAGTTAAAAATGAATATAAGACGATTGGACTTACTTATACCTCGTTCCCTTCTCAAACTTATGAAGATATTTTAAAAAGAGGAATGAGTGAAGATTTATATAATAAAATGCCTTTCATGTGTACGGATATTATGAATGAGAAAGGCTTATATATTGAAATTAATATGCGTAATTATGAAGCCTATCCTAATGGTGAAGATAAATATATTTGCACTCATTCTCGCACCTTAGAAATTAAAAAATATAATAATACGTTACATAACTTTGAATTACTTCAAAAAGTAGATATTGCTGAGCCTAAAAGACAGATTTGCATTACTTTATTATCGCGTTATCTCGCTCGTCATTGTGATTCCGTAGGAGATGTTATTGAAGAACTTAAAAGTTTAGATGTATTCTCTCCTAATTCATTTATTAATTGGAATTTTTGTTTATACATCGCTGATAAAAACGGCAATCATGGAGTGTTAGAACTTGCTCGTTCTATTATTGGTCCTGATAATTCATTTGGTAAATTAGTGTTTATTCAAGACGCTCCAGGACAAACTAACTTTTATTTAAATCCTGAATTCGCCTATTTAGAAGAATATAAAAGCGGGGTAGGTCGTTTTAATACTATTATTAAAACTTTACCTAAAATTAAAAACGAAAAAGACATGTTTAATTTGATGAACACGATATCGTATAACCAAATCTATACAAAGGATGAATGGGTAGATGATATATTAAGAAATAAAGTTAAAAACTTTAATAGCCATTGTAAGTTTGATAAATCTACTGAATTTGTTGAATTATGCTGGTGGATTACTAATAAGTTATTAGAATCCGGTGATTTTAAAGATGATGTCCAATCTTCGATTAATAAGATTTGTGAGACATACGAATCGCTTAGTGAAGAAGAAATTAGAAAAGAAGCAAAATATTGGCAATCATCTTTTACTATTGTTGCAAATTGTAGTAAATGTCAAATGCATATCCGTTTCTTTGAAAATCCTAAATATATCTTTAATGGTAAAGAAGATTTTATTATTCATTTCTAATTAGTGTATAATCTAATTCGCTAGGGGTATCGTACAAAGGTAGTACTTCGGTCTCCAAAACCGCCAATGTGGGTTCGATTCCTACTACCCCTGCCAAAAGGATAAATTAGTGCATCCGATGTTGTATTGGATGCACTTTTAATTTTCTTTTTCTATTATTTTTTCAACGCTTTTTGAGATTGTTGTGATAAGACCTGTTACTAAAGCATTTCCCATCATAAAATATCTTCTTTTTTCAGGCATCCCGGTTTTTGTCCAATTATCAGGAAATTCATCTAAACGTTCACATTCAATTGGAGTCAATATGCGATATTTTTTAGTAAAAGGATCTAGAATTAAATGAGAGGAACGGTTAATCGTTCCTTCGCTAGTTAACATAGTTCTAGCGGGATTATCTAATTTGTCAGGGAAAGGCACAGGACCTTCAGAATAAAAATATTTATGTCCGTTAAGAGCCGTTCTTTCAATTTTCTTTGCCCCCTTTAAATATTCAAATTTTTTAACATTTGTTTTATAACAAAAACTAGGAACGTTCTTACAATCTAAACATTCTCTTAATGATTTAATTTTGCCTTTATAAGTTGAAATTAATTTAGTCGTCATTATTTTATAATCGAGCATTAATCCCGAATTTTTGAAATCAAAATGAAAATTTTCTGAAACATCGGCCACAGTTTTATATTTTTTCTTTGAGATGTTAGCAATGCTTGTTTTATTAGTTTTATCAATGGTGCTTGGAAAACAATTAAAAATTGTTTCGTTTAATACATCATTTTCATTAAATTTAATAGTATTTTTAAAATTATTGAAATATTTAGTCGATTTATGGAAAGCAAAAATAAAAGTTCTTCTTCTTTTTTGTGGGTGTCCATATTCGGCCGCATTAATTACGCGCCATTGGACTCCATAACCTAAATCAGCAAAGCATCTTAAAATTATTCCGAAAGCTTGTCCTCTTTGTTTTGCAGGAGATTTTAATAATCTATCAACATTCTCAAGAAGTACAAAGGGTGTGTGTTTTGCCTTTAATATGTCATTTATTTCCCACCATAATACACCTTTCTTTCCTTCGATTCCTTTTTCGTTTTTTAAAGAATGCGCTACTGAATAGTCTTGGCAAGGGAATCCACCAACTAGAACAGAATGATTAGGAATCGTTTTTCTATCAACTTTTGATATATCAATATTAGAATTATTCTTTTTTTCTGGAAATCTTAAATTGTAACAATCAAAAGCGTGTTGAGATTTAGTAGAAGGTTCCCATTGATTTGCCCAAACAAATTTCCAAGGACCGTTTTCAAAAGCTTTTCCATCTTTATTAAATGATTTAATTCTATTGAATCCGATTCTAAATCCACCTACACCAGCAAATAATTCAATCACACTCTTTTCCATACAACTTGATACTATATATAACATAATGATTTTAATAGATCAACAAAAAAAAGTAAAGATCGAATTTTAAAATAATAAATATCTTAAGATAATTTATTTTATTTATCTTATTTTATACTTAGAATTTTATGGAGTTTTTAATATATAATTTAAAAATGTATGGGGAAGGACAGAAAATTTACCATTTATGAGCTTATAGAAATTTTAGATGCTGCTATGGGTAAAACATTAGGTGAAGTTGATATTAACCATGTATTTGAAAGAACCAAAACGCATCATAAAATAACTGGTATAGCTGGCGATGTTGTAGAACAATCTTTACTTGGTTTTCCTGCTGATAGTAAATCTGAACCCGATATTGATGTAGATGGTCAATTGATTGAAGTAAAAACAACAGGAATTAGGAAGTCTAAATCTGAAAAAGGTGAATACGAAGCTAAAGAACCGGTATCAATCACTGCCGTATCTCCTAATGTTATAGTAACTGAAACTTTTTATGAATCTAGATTTTGGCACAAAATAAGAAAAATGTTATTTGTATATTATGAATATGCATCAGACGAAACTGTAAGCGCCGACAAATATGCTGATTTCTTTTTAAAAGGTTATGAAATTCATGAGTTTAATCAATACGATAAATTGGTTTTAAAAGCTGACTGGGAATTAGTTAAAAAATTCTTAATAGATTTACAATCACATCCTGGATTTGAAGATATTGAATACGCAAGATTATCTCATGAATTAAGAGACAAATTAATGTATATTGATACAGCGCCTAAATGGCCGAATCCTCCAAGATTTCGTTTAAAAAGGTCAGTAATTACTCAAATTGTTCAAGAACATTTTAGAAATAAGCATTTAGAACAATTATCTGAAAATTTTTCTGATATCGATTCTTTAGAATTAAAATGCAATAATCTTACAAATAAATTTAAAGGTAATACAGTTGAGGAACTAGCGAAAGAGTTTAATATTCCGATTAAGATTAGCAATAGAGGACTCGTAGATAAATCAATCACTGAAAAAATAACTGTGAGTATGCTTGGAGGTAAATCTTCAAAAATTAATTCATTAGATATATTTAGAAAATCGGGTATTTTTGGTAAAACAATAATTTTATCTAATAAAGAAGGAAGAACTGAAGATATGAAACTTTTTACAATTGATTTCGGTGAGTGGTTAGATAAAGATATTATTTTTGAGGATTCCCAAATTTATGATTATTTTGCAAATAATAAATTGCTATGTATTCAATTTAAAGAGAATAAAAAAGATGATTTA
>JAZLFE010000033.1:0-1279 GCA_045615605.1 Bacilli bacterium
AAAGTTAAAAAAATGGTAATAGGGAGTTTATAATATAAGTATGGTATATTTAATAATTCAAATTAAAGACGATCAACCGACAATTATGCCGTTTGAATCGCATGAAACGATGGAAGCATATCATCGTGCCAAATTAGGCGAAGATAAAACAGTAGTAGCAGTTACCGAAAATGTTTATTTCACTAGAATAAAGGAGAAATAATGATGAAAAAATTGTTAGAATTTGTAGATGCAGAAATTAAAAATTGCGTGGAGCAATGTGAAACCGAATTAAAACTTATCAAAGAAAAACGCAGTAAGTATAAGCAACAACACATATTAAATTATAATTATTTAATTGGAAGAAAATTAGCGTTATGTGAAATTAAGAATTTTATTGGATTAAAGTAAGGGAGTGGATTTATGAACCCAAATAAGCAAATTAAAAAGATACTTAAAAAGTATTGCGCTGGCAAGAAATGTGATTCTTGTCTATACAAGCACAAAGACAAGTGCCTTAACCAGTTATTATGTGAATCCATGATTGCTATAATGAATGGAGATAAATATGGAAACAAGTAAGAAATCGATTATATTAAAATCATTATTCGTGTTATTCATAGTTGCATCTATAGCTGTAGGAGTATTCTTTTTGCTTAAATATCTTGGATTTACCGAAGAATCATCATTAAAAGAATTTATGTCTTATTATGGCGTGTATTTCTGGGTGATCGTGGCAGCACTTCAATTCATTCAGGTCATATTTATACCAGTAAGCAATCAAATCGTATCTGCGCCAATTAGCGCGATATTAAAAGATTATCAACAATATTTATGGAAATTATATCTTGCTAGTTTAATTGGCATATTTCTTGCTACTATTGTGTTATATTTTATCGGTAAATATGGAGGAAAGAAAATACTTAATTGGATTTTAAAAGATAAAAAGAAAACCGAAAAAATGAGAGGGTATATGCACAAATCACAATTCTTTTATCCTGTGGGCATGTGTATCCCTTTCATACCAGATGACATTTTAACTACATTAGCAGGACTAGGAAATTATAATTTTGCTTATGTATTTATAGTCGCTTTATTATCTCGCGCTATTTGTATCGCGGTGTCGGTATGGGGCATATCATGGGTTATGGCGCATTTGACGGTCTGGTGGGTGTGGGTTATCGTGGCATTATGTGTAATCGCTATGATATTAATCACAATAGGGCTATTTAAGTTTATGAAAAAGAAACCACAATTTATATATCAATACGATGGCAAACATTTAGTTAATGTGTATTTA
>JAZLFE010000034.1:0-19588 GCA_045615605.1 Bacilli bacterium
ACTGTAATTTGCTAAACTGTGTGTTTATTAATATAATTAATATTGCTTAAAACTAATTTATTAATAGTTTAAGGAGTAAATTATGAAGAATTGTTTCGATCAATTTAAGTATCAATTAGTAAAATCTACTGAGGAAGGATATAAGGAAGTACTAGTAACCTATAATTATAAAGGTCGTACTTGCCATTATTATTCTTTCATTAAAGAGAAGGTTGGCTCTAAAATTTCTTATTATATTAATGAAGCAAAAGAAGACGTTAATAGAAAGATTAATAATGGTAAATTAGAAAAACGCGCTAAACATTATTTAAGTTATAAAGTTGATAATGGTGTTGTTGAAGTTCCTACTAAAGGCGCAACTGGTGTTACACAAGTTAAGAAGAAGAGACCATATATTAAGTATTTATGTTTAGCTATATTAGGTATTTTATTTTTAGCTGGTGCGGTTTTCGCTTACTTATATAGAGCAGACATCCTTAAATGGTGGCAACCATCTTTAACCGATCAAGAGAAATATATCGCGATGGTTTGTTTATATAGTTCAATTGCTGGTCTTGTTGCTGGCCTTGCGTGTTTAGGCGTTGGTATTCCTTTATTTATTATTAAATTAAAGAAACGTAAATAATGGATGTATTTCTTTTTGTTGGATTAATCACTGGAGGCCTTGCCCTATTTTTATACGGCATTACCTCTTTATCTAATGAATTAAAAATTCTTGCTGCAGGTGATCGTTTTAGAAGTATCGTCTCTCGTGCGACTAGTAATAGAGTTAAAAGTTGCGCGGTTGGTACTGGATTCACTGCGTTAATTCAGTCTAGTGGTGGAACATATGCTTTATCAATCGGATTAGTTAAAGCGGGTGCGCTTGAATATAAAAACGCAATTGCTATTGTTATTGGAGCGAATATTGGAACCTGTATTACTTCGTTCTTAATTTCTGTTCCAGGTGTTTCTCGAATCATGCCTTTTGTGGCATTTGTCGCTGCATTTGCGATGATGGTTGTTCATTCTAGAAAGGCTCAACAATGGTCAAGAATTTTCTTTAACTTCAGTTTAATTTTCTTTGGCATTATGATGATGGAAACATTTATTAAATATAGCGTTGATGGTCAATCATGGTTTAGTAATTTAATGCAATTTTTAAATGATAATATTTGGATTGGATTTTTATTCGGAACTGGTGTTACATTAATCTTCCAATCTTGTTCAGCGGTTATTGGTATAGTTCAAGGTGTATACGCCGCAGCAGTTATTTCTGGCTCTCCAATTAATTTATTTGGTATTCTTCCTATTGTTATTGGCTCTAACGTAGGTGCAGTTATTCCTTCTATTTTATCTGCGTTCGGAGGTAATGCGTGCGCTAAACGAGTGGCAGTTGTTAATACTATTATGAAAGTTGGTGCAGGATTATTATTCATGGGACTTTTATATGCGTTCCATCCTATCTTAAATAATCTTGCTCTTCCTGCTGAAGATGCTATGTCTAACCTCGCTAAATTCCAAGTCGCTATTTTTCATTTAACCTTTAACGTAGTCTCTATGATTATCTTTTTACCTTTAATAACTCCTCTTGCTAAATTAAGTGAAAAGTTGGTTCCAGAAAAGAATTCAGTTGGCGCTAAGATTGCCTTTAAAGAATTAGATCCCCAAGTAATTAAGGCTTTCCCATCTACTGGTATTTCTTTAGCGAAAGATTTAAGTAATAAGATGTTTAAATATGTTTTTACTATGTTTAAAAAATTAGAGATTTATTACAAGAAAGGTTATAACGAAGATCTATCTAATTACATATTAGAAATAGAAAGAGCAGTCGATAACATTGATCGTCATTTAGCGGATTTCTTGCTTAACGCTGAAACTGGTCAATTATCTCGTAGAGACTTAAGACATCATGGTCGCATTATGCGTGGCATTAAAGATATTGAAAGAATTGGTGATTACGGTCAAAATTTATTAACTTTCTATACCAATATCTATGAAAAGAAAAATCAGTTTGATGAAATTCAATTAACTGAAATTAATCACGCCCATAAGATGTCGTTAGATATTATTAAGAAAACGATTGATGTTTATGAAAATAATAATAAAACTTTAGCGTTAGAGGTAATCAAACAAAGAAGAGATTACATGAAGAAATTAGAGGAATATCAAGAAGCTTACTTCAAACGTGAAGCAGTTAAGAAAGAAAAAAAGAATAGTTATATTTCTCTTATCTACGTTGATATTTTAAATAGTTATGAACGTGTATATTCCCACTGCGCGAATATCGCTAAATTATTTAACAGTGATAAAGATATCGATAGATATTCTAAAGACGATAAAACTAAATTTACGAATATGTCTATTCGTTACTAATATAATATATAAAGTATTAAAGGAGATTAATTATGTACAAATTAGTATTAATTCGTCATGGTGAAAGTGAATGGAACAAATTAAATCTATTTACTGGCTGGACCGATGTTGATTTAAGTCCTAAAGGAGTTGAAGAAGCTTCTAATGGCGGTAAATTACTTAAAGAAGGTGGATATGATTTTGATTTAGCGTTCACTTCTTATTTAAAAAGAGCCCAAAGAACTTTAGCGTTAGTCTTAGAATCTATGGGTAAGACCGGTATTCCAGTAGTTAAAGCTTGGCAACTTAATGAACGCCATTATGGTGCGCTTCAAGGTTTAAATAAATCTGAGACGGCTGAAAAATATGGCGAGGCTCAAGTTAAAGTCTGGAGAAGAAGTTATGATGTACCTCCACCAGCGTTAGAGGTTACTGATAAACGCGCTCCAATCAATGATCCGTTATATAAAGATGTTGATAAGAAAGATTTACCATTAACGGAATCTTTAAAAATTACTGTCGCTCGTGCAGTACCTTATTTTGAAAATGTAATTCGTCCTGAAATTAAAGCAGGCAAGAAAGTAATTATCGCTGCTCATGGTAATTCATTAAGAGCATTAGTGAAATATTTTGATAAGATGAGCGATGCTGAAATTACCGAAGTTAACATCCCAACTGGTACTCCATTAGTGTACGAATTCGATGATAATTTTAATGTACTTAAGAAGTATTACTTAGGTGATCAAGAAGCACTTAAAGCTAAGATGGCAGCGGTTGCCAATCAAGGTAAAGCTAAATAAAGAAATTGGGGCCTAGCCCCTTTTCTTTTATTAGATTTACTTAATAATCTAAGATTATTATTGAAAATAATATAAATTCATATTACTATTTTGGTGTTGATTGAAATATATCAACTCGTATATTTCCCAAATTGGTGGTGAAGTCTCTACGTAAGGCCTTAACCTTACTCTACGAATTAGATAATTTTTTAATTTTTTCTAATTTAAAAGATGAGCTACCAAATTAGCTCATTTTATTTTTTAGGAGGTAAAAGAATTTATGAAAACAAAGAAATTACTTCTATTGTCTTCAGTAATGCTCTGCTCTATTGGTGCGACTACAAGTTGTAATAAGACCGGCTTCAAAGTCGGCCTTTTATGTTTACATGGGCAAACTTCAACCTATGATAACAACTTTATCAAAGCGTTTGAAGCTGCTTGTAAAGAGAAAGGATTAAGTAGAGATGAATACGAAATAAGAACTGATGTAGCAGAAGATTATAACAAGATTTATACTGCTGCTAAAGAATGGGCGGAAGATGGCTATAAAGCAATCTTTGCTGATTCATTTGGTCATCAATACGGAATGTACGAAGTTGCGAAAGAATATCCTAACACTGATTTCTATCATGGAACCGGCACTAATTCATTTAGTTTAAAAGGATATGGCGATAAAAAAGAAAAAATAGCGAAATTACCTAATTACCATACTGCGTTTGCTCCTATCTATGAAGGTAGATTTTTGACTGGTGTTGCTGCAGGAATTAGATTATCGCAAGATATTAATTCAGGAAAATATCCTATTGAAGATGCAAAATTAGGATATGTTGGAGCATATCCATACGCTGAAGTTATTAGTGGATTTACTGCTTTTTATTTAGGCGCTAAACAAGCTTTATATACTATATATTCAGATAAATATAAGAGTGTTACTGATGTACCTTTAAAGATGGATGTTACATTTACTTCGTCTTGGTATAACTACTCAGCTGAGAATGCTAGTGCTAAAGCATTAATTAAAGGTGGTTGTAAATTAATCAGCCAACATGCTGATAGTTTTGGAGCTCCTCAAGCTTGTAAAGAAGTAGGTGTTCCTAATATTACTTATAACATTTCTACTAAGAAACAATTACCTGATACTTATGTAGCGGCATCTAGAATTAATTGGCAATCTTATTTTGAAAATATTATTGATGTTGCGAAAGCAAAAGAAGAAAAAGATGATCATACAGCAAATAAAGATATTGAAGAAATCCCTTGTGATTACACCATTCCAGGAGAAGATAGTGTTGAACTTATCGATTATGGAAAATGTATATCAACAGAAGATCAAGAAATTATTAAGAAAACAAAAGCTGAATTAGAAAGCGGTCAACTTAAAGTATTTGATTGCGATAACTTTACTGTTACCATGACAGACGATCAAATAAAAGACCACCGTGTTATTTTTCAAGGAGATGAAATAACTAATGATAACGGAACTAAAACCGGTCATTTATCACAATATTTTGCTGACGTTGAAGATAACGGCGACTATATGCCTGATACAAATGTAATTGTTAGCAAAAATGGTAAAACATATTTTGATGAATCTAATTCAGATGATTTTAGAAGCGCGCCATACTTCGATATCATTATCGATGGAATTAATACATTAAACTAAGGAGCAAGGTATGAAGAAAAATATTTCTAAATCTACTAAAAAAGAAATTGCCTTGCGCTTAGAAGGAATTAACAAATCATTCGGTAAAGTTAAGGCGATTGATAATGGTGAATTAACGTTATATAAAGGTGAAATACTAGCGATTCTCGGTGAGAATGGAAGTGGTAAAACTTCTTTAATGAATGTTATCGCTGGTATTTATTGTCCTGATGAAGGAACGATAAAAGTTAATGGAAAATTAGCGACTATTCATTCTCCTAACGATGCATTTAAATATCATATTGGAATGGTTCATCAGCACTTTAAATTAGTTAATAATTTTACTGGTATTGATAACGTTCTTCTTGGTCTTAAGAATGAAAAATATAATTATAAAGATGCTTTAGAAGATGCTTATAAAAATAAAAAAGAAAGAGATCAATTATTTGTAGATGAACTTAAAAAAGATTATTCAAATTGTATGTCCGAATGCGCGATTAGACACGCTATTAATAGATTACATTTAAGAAAATTTAATAACCGCATTAGATACGCTAGAGATAGAGTTAGTATCTATTTAAGGAAGTTTTTCTCTTTCTTTGGTTTACTTAATAAAGACCGTGCAAGAGAAGCGAATAAGATTGCCCAACAATACGGATTTAATGTTGATTTAAATAAAACAATTAATGAAATGTCAGTTAGTGAAAAGCAATCAGTTGAGATTATTAAAACATTATATCGCGGTGTTAATATTCTTATTCTTGATGAGCCAACTGCGGTCTTAACTCCACAAGAAATTACCGTTTTCTTTGATACTTTAAGAAAGATGCGTGATCAAGGTAAATCAATTATTATCATCACTCATAAACTTAATGAAGTTATGGCAGTCTCTGATCGAGTAACTATCTTACGTAAAGGACAATATATTGACTCAGTTTATACTAAAAATACTAATGAAAAAGAATTAACCGATATGATGGTTGGCGCTAAAACTACTTTAAATATTGAGCGTAAGAAGATGAAAGAAATCAATCCTCGTTTATTTGTTAATAACGTTACTTATTATGATAGCGATGGAAATAAAAAACTTGATGATGTTAGCTTTACCGCTAATGGAGGAGAAATCCTCGGTATTGCAGGTGTAGCAGGGTCTGGTCAAAAAGAATTATTAACTATTCTTTCAGGTTTAGCCGACTTTGAACAAGGTGGTTCGTTAATTTATCACCATCCTAAGAAAGGTAAACCTGTCACCTTGTTCCATAAATCAATAAAGAATATTAAAGATTTAGCGAGAATTGGAATGTTCCATGATTTAGAGACTAATAAGCCCGTTACCTTTAAAGGTATGAAGAATAAAGAAATTGTACAAATGGTTGATGATGGTCGTGTTATCTTTAACGACGATGAAATCATGAACGTTAAAGGCATGTCTCCTCGTCAAATGAAAGAACTTGGTATTCGTTCAAGCTATGTTCCTGAAGATCGTTTAGGAATGGGACTTGTTGGTAATATGGATATTGTTGATAACATGATGTTAAGAAATTATCGTAAAGGTAATTTTGGTATGTTAAATCATGCGATTCCTACAAAGTTATCTCGTGAAATCGTTAAACAACTTAGAGTGGCTACTCCAAGTTTAAAAACTCAAGTTAGTAAATTATCAGGTGGTAACATTCAGAAGTTATTAGTAGGTAGAGAGATATCTACTGCTCCTTATGTTTTAACTGCTGCATATCCTGTTCGTGGTCTAGATATTAATTCAGCCTATACCATTTACGATTTATTAAATAAACAAAAAGAGAAAGGGTGTGCGATTATCTTTGTTGGTGAAGATCTCGATGTCATGCTTGAATTATGTGATCGTATCGTAGTTATGTGTGGTGGAAAGGTCACTGGCGAGGTTGATGCTAGAAAGGCTACTAAAGAAGAAGTTGGTTTATTAATGACTAAGAACACAAAAATGAGAAAGGAGGTAAGATAATGAAAAACGTAGATGTAAAAAAAGAGCGTAATCCTCTTTTCCATATTGAGCGTAAACAAGAGCAAAGTTTATTAACTAAGTGGTTAATTCGTTTAAGCGCTATTATTACCGGTTTCTTATTTATTTCTATTATTTCTAGTTTCCTCGGTGGTTCAATTAAAGATTTCTTTGTACGTATCTTTGATGCTTGCTTTGTTAATCTTGCTACTGGTGGATTAAGTAGCGTTAAGATTCTTGATTTATTAGAGAATACTGCAATCTTATTATTAATTGCTTTGGCTTTAATTCCAGCATTTAAGATGAAATTCTGGAATATTGGCGCTGAAGGACAAATTATCATGGGCATATTAATGTGCGCGATAATGCAAAAATATGTTGGACAAAATATGCCATTAGAAAATGTTGCCGTAAGAATTATTTATTTTGTCTTATTATTTATCGCTTGTATCGCTGCAGGTGCCTTATGGGGATTTATCCCAGCATTCTTTAAGGCTAAATTTAAGACTAATGAAACTTTATTTACCTTAATGATGAACTATATCGCATTATTATTAACAAAAGTTGTTATTAATATTTGGGATCCAATTAAAGCAGATATTCAAGCTTTTGGTGAATTAACTTATTTACCTAAGATTGGTAGTGCTCAAGTTGGTATTAACTTAATAATTATTACTATCGTGGCTATTTTAATATTTGTTTATTTAAAGTTCTCTAAGCACGGTTATGAAATTAATGTTGTCGGTGGCTCAAGAAATACTGCTAGATACGTTGGTATTAACATTAATAAAGTTACGATTAGAACATTAATTTTATCTGGTGGTCTTTGTGGTCTTTGTGGTTGTTTATTACTTGCTGGTGAACATAATAATTTAACCGCTACGATTGTTAGTGGTCGTGGATTTACTGGTGTTATGATTGCTTGGCTTAGTGGTTTTGGTGCGGTAGAAGTAACTTTATATTCTTTCCTCTGTGCATTCGTTTTAAAAGGTAGTCGTTCAGTTAACTATAACAGCGCCTTCCCTAACATTATGTTATCGCTTTTCTTCTTTACTTTAATTGCGTTTGAATTCTTTGTTAATTATTCAATCCGTAGTGAGAAGATTGAAACATTCATTTATAAGAAATTCCCTAAATTAAAGAAAAAGAAAAAAGAACAAGAGATTGATTTAAATCCTGCTCAACTTGCATCTAATAAAAAGGAGGGCAAATAATATGGCTACATTTCAATTACTTTTAAAGAATACTGTTTCATTAATGACGGTTTTCTTATTTGGTTCTACTGGCGAAATATTAACCGAAAAGTCCGGTCATCTTAATATGGGTACTCCAGGTATTATCGCTCTTGGAGGTTTAGGTGGAGTCTTTGGTGAATGCTTATATTTAAATCTATTACCTGAAGCAATGCGTACTAATCCTAATCCATTCTTATGTATATTTATTCCTATTATCTTTGCACTTATATTTGGCGCTATTGGTGGTTTAATTTTCTCCTTCTTTGCAGTTCGCTTAAGATGTAACCAAAACGTTGTTGGATTATGTTTAACAATATTTGGTGTTGCAATTACTACCTTCTTCTTCACTAATTCATCAATGACTTTCTTTAGATTTGATTATCTAAGTTATGCTGGAACATATTTTAAGTCGATGGCGTTCCCGGGATATACTGGTCACTTAAATTTCTTTACTGATGTATTCCTTGCTCAAGGATTCTTAACCTATTTTGCGATTCTTATCGCTTTAATTGTTGGTTTAGTTTTAAAGCGTACTAGAATCGGTATGAATGTTCGTGCGATTGGTGAAAATCCTGGTGCAGCTGATTCTGCTGGATTAAATATTACTAAATATCGTTATTTATCTACTATTATTGGTGCCGCTATTGCTGGTCTAGGAGGGCTATATCTTATTATGGATTACGGCGGTGGTGCTGATCCTGCTAGTATGGACATGGAAGCCTTTGGCTGGTTAGCAGTTGCGTTAGTTATCTTTAGTATGTGGAAGCCTTCTATTGCTTTAGTTGGTAGTTTCTTCTTCGCCTTGTTCTATACTTTACCTGGTGTTGCTACTGGTGCTTCTGGAGCGCTTAAACAATTCTTAGAGATGATTCCTTATATCATGACGATTATTATCTTAATTGTTACAAGTATATTTAAACTTAAGAGTGCAAAGGCACCAGATAGTCTTGGAACTTCTTATTTCCGAGAAGATCGATAAAAGAATATAATTATTTTCATGAAAAAATATTCTTTGTATTTATTTGATTTTGACGGAACACTTTTTGATACGATTAATTCTTTAAAAGAAACTTATCGATTAACCTTTAAAAAGTACGGTATTAATCCTAGTAAAGAAGATTATGTTACTTTCATTTCGATGTCTCTTCCTTTAGCGATGAAGTATAAAGGAGTAGATAAAAAATATCAGAAAGAATTCTGTGATTATTTTAATAAAAATGTATTAAATGAATCCGTTACTAGGAAGACTAAATTATATAAAGATTCAATTAAATTTATTAAATATCTTGAGACTAGAGATGATATTAAATATGGCATTGTAAGTGGTTCTAGTAAATATCGAGTTAAAAATGTATTTAATTATTTTCATTTAGATTTTAATAAATTAACTGTATGTATCGGTAATGAATCATATAGTAAGCCTAAACCAAATGGTGAGCCAATCTTAGTAGCGCTTAAAGAAAGTAAATATTTAAAACGCAAGAAAGAAGTTGTATATATCGGTGACGCTAAACAAGATGAGTTGTGTGCAAAAAATGCACACATTGATTATATAAATATAAAACGCCCTCATAATAATAAGGGTGATATTAAATCCTTATTTGATTTATTTAAATAATTATTTTGTAGGCTTTTCGCTTACTGGTTTAACTGCTTTAACTTCAGGTACTTCTTCTAATAGAATAATTTCAACGCCTTCTTTAATTGTTTGATCAATGAAGGCGCAACCTTCGCAGGCTCCGATCATCTTGATATAAACTACGCCATCAATAAAAGAATCAAATTCAATATCTCCGCCATCACGTTGTAAAAAAGGACGGACTTTATCTAATGTCATTTTAATTTGTTTTATTATCTTATCTTCGGCCATACCAAAATATTATACTCTTTATCTATTTGTGAACTATTAGTTTAATACAATTCTTTATCTTTAATATAAACTCTTGCCTCGTAAGGATGAATAATCTCTTTTTCGTTATAATGATCATTAGTCAATAATAATTTATATCCACTAAGTTTATTCTTCATTACGTTTCTTGTATTCTTTTTACTTAAAGATACTATTATTAACATAATTTGTTTATTATCTTCACGAGTATAAATAAATAATTTATTATTATGCGGATATAGTAATTTAAATTCTCCATTAATTAAGATAGGATGATCCTTTCTTAACTTAATTAATTTCTTATAGTAATTAAGCAAAGATTCTTCATCTTTAAGAGAGTCTTTTACATTAATATAACTTCTATTTCTATTTAATTTAATCCAAGGTTCACTGTTAGAAAATCCAGCATAAATACTGTTATCCCATTGCATTGGAGTACGCGCATTATCTCTACTTACATCAAACATATGTTTACTAATTAATAATTTATTAATAATAGATTTTTGAGTCATCTTATACATATTATTAATTTCAATATCCTTATAGTCTTTGATATTTTTAGAATCCATATTTTGCATTCCAATTTCTTGACCTTGATAGATGAAAGGAGTGCCTTTTAATAAGAAATAAGATGTCGCTAAAGCTTTAGAAGATTTAACACGATAACTTCCTAATTCAGTACCGAATCTACCAGAGCTTCTTCTTTGATCATGGTTTTCAATAAACAATGAATTCCATCCTTTTCTTTCTAATGCATATTGAGAGGATGCAAGACGTTTCTTAAAGCGAGTTAATTTAAATTTACGATTAAAATATTTAACTCCAAAATAACTATCAACATCAGTATGAGAGAAATTAAATATCATGTTAAGTTCATGATTCTTTGGATCTACTAGCTGTGTCATTTCTTTAATAGTAGAGAAGACAGTTTCTCCTACTGTCATCGCATCATAATCTTTAAGAACATTTTCGTATAATAAGTTTATATATGGATGAAGTAGTGGGCCGTTAACAAAGTATTTCTTACCGCGTAAGAATACGCTTGGTAATCCATTTTTAAATCTTTGATCTTTACTAATTAAATTAATAACATCACATCTAAATCCATCAATTCCTAAATCTAACCAGAAACGTAAAATATCACGAATTTCCATTCTTACTTTATGGTTTTCCCAATTTAAATCTGGTTGTTCTTTCGCAAATAAATGTAGATAGTAATCAGCGGTTCCTGGAATTCTCTCCCAGGCAGAACCACCAAAGAAACTAGTCCATTTATTAGGAGGTAACGCTCCATCCTTTTTGCCTCTTCTTATTACATAATAATCACGATATTTAGCGTGAGGATCGCTTATAGCGTCTTTAAACCATTTATGTTCACTAGAAGTATGATTGACTACTAAATCCATGACTAATTTAATATCACGTGCATGACATTCTTTAATTAATCTTTTCATATCCGACATTGTGCCGAATTGATTCCATATAGTTTTATAATCAGCGATATCGTATCCATTATCAAATTGAGGGGAGTCATAAACAGGAGATAACCAAATAGCGTCTATTCCTAGGTCTTTTAAATAATCTAATTTAGAGATAATTCCAGGAATATCTCCCATTCCATCTCCGTTCTTATCGCAAAAAGAACGAGGATATATTTGATAAAAAACAACGTTTTTATACCAATTTGTCTGTCTCTTAGTTTCCATGGTTTTATATTATATATAAAAATGTAGTAGAATAAAAGTTATGGCAAACATAAAAGATTTAACAGAGCCGGTAAAAGTTTATCAACAGGCGAAAGAAATATTTCATCAAAACGCTTTAGATTATTTTGATGAATTAATTAAAAATAGTAAGACTGATTTAGAGGCGAATAAGTCTACTTGTGATGCTTATTATCAAAAACTTACTGAGATAGAAGCATCAAGAAAAAAATCGCATAAGAAGAATACATTAAAAAAAGTTTTAAAAGTATTAATGATTATTTGTTATTGTCTTGTTGTCTTAATTCCTATTGGTCTATTAATAAGAAGTAAGATTAAGAATAAATTAGATAAAGATATCCAAGATGTTGATAACGCTACTAATCAATTAATTAATAAATCAGAAGAATTAAAACAAGAAGCAATTAAACAGACTAATGAATTTAATAATCGTATTGAATGGAATATTGCTTCTACTCTATTTTCTAAAACTCTTCCTTTGATTGAAGTAGATCAATATTTTAAAAATGAAAAATTCTATTATTTAAAAGATAAATACGGATATTCTGAACACGAAGGAGATGATATATCTACTGTATTTGTGCAATCAGGATCTATATTAGGTAACCCATTTGTTATTGAACAAAATTATGTTCAAGAAATGGAAGATTTTACTTACACCGGTACTTTAGTAATTCATTACACTACATATGAGACTGATAGTAATGGACGTGGACATACCGTTCATCACACTCAAACGCTTGTCGCTCACGCTATTAAACCTAAACCTATTTATTATTTAGATACATGGTTAGTCTATGGTAATGACGCTGCTAATAAATTAGTCTTTAATCGTAGACCTTCTGAAGTTGGTAAATTAGATGATAAACATTTATCTAAATTTACTAAGAAATTTGAAAAGAAATTAGATAAGATATCAAAAAAAGATGCGTCATTTACTAAGCTTGGTAACACTAAATTTGAAACTTTATTTAACGCGGTAGATAGAAGCGATGAAGTTGAATTTAGATTATTATTCACCCCGTTAGCGCAAAATAATATGATTGATTTATTAAGAATGAAAGAACCTTATGGAGATGATTTTATCTTCTCTAAACAAAAAGGATTAAATTATATTAAAACTCGTCACGCACAAGGATTTGATTATAGTGGTAATCCAAATCTCTTTATTAATTTTGATGCTACTAAGGCTAAAGAAATTTTTATGAATTATTGTGATTCATATTTCCAAAGCTTATACTTTGACTTCGCTCCTTTATTATCCATTCCTTTATATCAAAATCATAAGGCTCGTGAATATATTTATAAGGATAATAACAAAGAAAGATACACTTCCTTTGAAGCAGAATCTTTATTAAATCATTTTGATAAAGAAGGATTATTACATAAAGATACTGTAACGGACGCTATATTAAAATCTAAATTTATTAAACGAGATGGTGATAACGATATATTAAATGTCACTGCATATACATTTAAAGGTATTCCTCGTGTAGAAATGGTTCCTATAATGGGAGGAGATGGTAGAACTCACCTGGTTCCTGTTCCTTGGACGGAATATGTTCCTATTTCTAAGACCACTCCATTTATAATGCGTGATAGTAATAAAACTCGTTATGAATATCTAAAAGGGGAAAATCTTTTTGCTAAACATAATATAAAGAATGTATACTATCAAAAGGGATTAGTATCTGCTATATTAAACGATATTAATCTTAATAAATAATAAGGAGAAAAAATTATGGCAAATGAATTAGATGAAATGACTGCTCCAGTAAATGAAGCAGGACGTGATGTCCACGTTATTGAAAAACAAATCGGACCGAAAATCACTACTGGGGATAAAGTATTTAATATAGTGCTTTTTATTCTAGGTTTTATTCCAGGAATTATTTTCTGGTTTGTTAAAAAAGGAGCAGAAAAAGAACTACAACAAAAGCAACAAAAAGTTAACGCTGCTGCTTCTGAAATTGATAACTATATGGAGCAAAGAGTTCAAATCTTAAAGAACTGCGCTAAGTTACTTGATAAGGCGATTGATTTAGATAAATCTACATTCACTAAAATCGCTGAATTAAGAAGTGGTAAAAACGCTGATACCGCTCGTAACGAAACTGCTCAAGCAGTCGAAGAAGTTAATAAGAAGATTAATGTTGCTCTTGAAAATTATCCTAATCTTAAAGCTCATCAAGAACTTGAAGATGCTATGCAACAAAACTCTTATTTACAAAAAGAAATTACCGCCGCTCGTTCTCATTATAATGATGCGGTTCTTGATTGGAACGAAGCAATCTTTGCTTGGCCGTCAAAGAAAATTGTTGCGGCTAAGAAAGGATATACAACTCGTATTCCGTTCAGTATCGACAGCACAACTCGTCAACAAGCGCGTGGCGACTTCTTCTAATTAAAAAATTAGATAATTAAAAAAAGAGGGGTGACCCTCTTTTTTGTTTATTACTTTAATTAATAAGCAGAGGTTTGTTGTTTTGGTTTAGCGATTGCTGCAATAAAATTGCAAATGGCAAAGAACGCTAAGATAAACCAGAATACACAAACGGTAATAGAACCACCGAGAGAACTATATACATAACCTGTTGATGGAATTGGATTTTGAAAATTAACAAATCTAGTAAGATCAACGGTACAAGCAACTAATACACCAGCTGCAACGTAGAATGGGAAAGCAAATAAATTAGCAATCTTAATTTTGTTTCTTAAAGCGGTTAAAACGATTCCAATTATTCCGAGGAAGAAACCAACAATTAATCCTCCGTTAGCAGTTAAATTAAAATTATTAGTTACATTATCATTTAAGGATATAGAGAATGGTCCACCAAAGGTAGCTGTAAATAAATTCATATCACCATATGTATTTGTAGTGGTCGCAGTAATTCTTACTGCAGGAATTAAATAAAATAGGATGGTCATAATTCCAAGAACGACCATAAAGTTACTAAATGTAAGATATTTTTTCATAATGTATGCTCCAATTGATACATACAATAAGATATATTACTTTTAGGTTTTAAGCAAATAATTACATTTGTTTTATATTATTTGTAATATAAAATATTATTCGTATATGTTAAGTAATTGGGCATCTTTTTTTAATAAAATAAAGGATAATGAATACTATATAAACCTTAATAAATTTTTAGATAACGAATATTCTAATTACACGATTTATCCTCCTAAAGAATTACTTTATAACGCCTTTAATCAAGTAGATCCTAAAGATATAAAAGTAATTATTATTGGACAAGATCCATACCATGAGCCTAATCAAGCGATGGGGTTATCTTTCTCAGTTCCTAGCGGAGTAGATTTACCTCCAAGCCTTATTAATATTTATAAAGAAATTGAAAACGAATTTAGCATTAAAATGAAACGTGATGGTGATTTGACTTATTTAGCAAAACAAGGATGTTTATTACTTAATACCATCTTAAGCGTTAGAGCGCATCAAGCTTTATCGCACAATATAAAAGAATATAAACTGTTTATTAAAGATTTATTAAATTACATTGATACTTTAAATCAACCTATAGTCTTTATGCTTTGGGGTAATAACGCTAAACAATATAAAAAATATATTAATAACCCAAATAGATTAATATTAGAAAGCGCTCACCCTTCTCCTTTAAGCGTTAATCGTGGAGGCTGGTTTAACAACATGCATTTTAAAAAATGTAATGAATATTTAATTAATAAAGGTTTAAAAGAGATTAACTGGAACAATAATTAGTCTATAATTATTTTGGGAGCTCAAAAGGCTGAGAGGGCGAAAGCCGACCATACCTGATCTAGGTAATGCTAGCGGAGGGACATATGAAATATAAATACACAATTCAAGATATAACAGAAATAGGAATATTTGTAGGATTAGCTCTAGTTTTAAATTTACATATTTTTTCTATTAGAATAAGTGGAGGGGAGGGGTCTATTTCCTTTACCATGATCCCCTTATACCTAATAGCATTAAGAAAGTCATGGTGGAAATCTTTTATTAGCTGCGGAATAATTTATGGTTTAATTGCTTGTTTAATGGATACTCCTAAATTTGGATTTGCTACTTATCCACTAGATTATTTACTTGCATATGGTTCAATTTGTTTTGTTTCTTTATTTAGAGGACATATATTTAATAATAATAAAAGAGGAATCTTGTTTTTAATATTTAGTGTTGCTGTAACTGGCTTATTAAGATATATATTCGCATCAATTGATGGAATGATTTTTTATACTAATTATCAACTTATTCCTTCGTTAATAAGTAATGCACTGTATGTATTACCTACTTGTGCAGTTTCTTTAGGCATTCTAATTCTATTGTTTGTTCCATTAAAAAGAATTAACGAGAGATATCCTAGTGAGAAAGAAATTTAATAATTTTTAATATTAATGTAGAATTAATATTTAAGAGGAATAGATTCCATGTTTAAACAACAAGAAACAAAAAATAAAAATGAAGGCTTTGTAGATGAAAAAGGTAAAGCCTTAAATACTCAAGAAGTTAAAAAAGAAGAACCAGTTAATCCTGATGATATTAATCTAAAAGCTGAATTTAAATACGAAGATAAATCATTAGAAGATATTGAGACTGGTCGATTAGCGTTTTATAAAATAATTAAAAAAGAGAACATCGTTAAATGGGTTGTCTCTATCGCGTCAATCGCTTTATTATTAGTATCTTTTGTTTATATGATTCAACAAGACGCTACTCCAATTAAAGTTACTGGATATTGTTTAATTGGTGTTTCTTTAGCGATTATTATTGCCTATTATTTCCTCGCTAAGAAATTCAATAATAAGAAAATGGGTGTCTATCTTAAACGCTATTACGGTGATATTAATGCCTACGTATTTTCTCAATCTTGTTTTAATGATGTTCATGGAAATATTGATGGCAAGATAGAAAATAATGAATTTAATAGTTCGTTACTTTATAAGAACGTATCTACGATTGGAAGTCGTAATATTGTTAATTTTAAAGTAGGAAATAATCTTGAATGTAAGATGTGCGACTGCGCTGCTCAAATGACTACTATGAAAAAATTAGAGCCGTTATTTATTGGTAAATATCTAATCGCTCCTAATAATTATAAAGGTGATCAACAAATCGTTATTTATTTAACTGGTAATAATAGAGCGTTACCGCCAAATAATGTTGAACATATGAGTAAAGTTGTTGATACTAGAAAGATGGTTATTTATACCGAAAATAAAAATTATGAATCTATCGTAAACGCTAAAGTAAGAAAAGCGATTAATGAAATTGTTACTAATAACGTTTTAGTCGATTTCTGCATATCTATTACTAAAGGTAAAACTTATTTTGGATTAGGCTATGATGACTGTTTAATGGTTTTGCCATTACAAGAAAAATTTAATCCATTACCGGTTTATAAATTTAAAAAAGATATGGCGATTGTCGCAGATATAATTACTAATTTAAATAAATAACATGTCCTTTTATCATCGCTTTTTACAAATCCAAGCTTATAAACATGATGGTTCTTTTCATCGCTTATGGAGTCATGGATTAGTAGTAAGAGATGATGAAGATTATATTGTAGAAATCTCTCCTAGAGTAAGAGTAATTGAGTCTAATGATCATGTATGGCATTCAAAAGATTTAGGTATCTTTATCTTATCTAAAAAGGATTGGTTTAATACAATTGCTACAAGAGTAGAAAACGGAATTCGTTTCTACGTTAATATTGCCTCTCCTAGTATTATTGAGAAAGATATTATTAAGTTTGTAGATTATGATTTAGATTTAAAAATATATCCAGATGGTGGCACTAAAGTATTAGATAAAAATGAATTTAAAATGCATTGTGACAAATATCAATATCCTTTAAATCTACAAGAGATTTTAAAAAGATCTTTAGATCGAGTAAGTGAAATGGCAAAAAATAAAGTTGAACCATTCAACGAAGAAACTATTAACAAATATATTAAAGATTATGAAGACTTTTGCGCTAGGCGAGAGTTAAAAGATAAGAAAGAACTTCGTTAGCCTCTTTCTTTCCAGGTTCAATTCTACGTAATTTATTCTCGTATGTAATACAATCTCCAATCGCAAAGACTTTGGAATTAATTTGATATTTATTGTTTACTTTTAAGAAATTACCTATGTGTTCGTATTTAAATGGAGTGTTAATAGGAACGCTACCAAAATTAACTAGTACATAATCAACTGGGATATCAATAAATTCTTCTTTTTGAGCGTGCTTGATTGTAATTGAAGTACATTTATCATTTTCGTATTTAAGAGTATAAGGGATATAAGGAATATGAACATGTAAATTCTTAGAATCTTTAATTGTATCCGCGTTACCTCTAAATTCAGTTCGACGATGAATTAAATGAATATCGTTTGAATGCTTAGATAATTCTTTCGCCCAATCTAAAGCAGAATCACCTCCACCAAAAATCGCTACTTTTTTATTAAATAAGAATTCAAAATTATTTAATGAATAAAGGATATTGTTACATTTATCTTCATCTATTAATCCCATTGTTCTATGAGTATACATTCCAAGACCAACTGCAATAACAACATAATCAAATTCATATTGTTTATTAGCAGTAATAATAGTAGGTTTATTTATATCGTTAATATCAATAACTTTTGTGTTTAATTTAACGTTATTTAAATTGATTTTATTTTTTAGTTCATCAACAAAATTAATCGCTTCTTTATTAATAAAACCATTTACGTCTTCAAATTTTTTATGTGGATATAAATTGATTATTTGACCACCGATTTGATCAGTCGCTTCAAAAATAGTGTAATTAATTTTTTTCTCTTCTAATAAAGAAGCGAAATATAATCCAATCGGACCTGCACCGATGATACCAATATTTATCATAATGCTAATAATAGCATTATTATTTTATTAGAGTTATACTTTTTAGCGATGAAGTTCGTTTTTATTAGTGAAAATAAAAAGCAAACGATTAATCTTGGTATAAAACTAGGATCCTTTTTAACTAAGGGTGATATTATCACTTTAAGTGGAGATTTAGGCGCTGGTAAAACAACTTTTGTCGGTGGTATTGCTAAAGCACTTAAAGTGAAAGATGAAATAATTTCTCCAACTTTTAATATCTTAAAATGTTACTTTGACGCTAAAATACCTCTATATCATATCGATGCTTATCGCTTAGAAAATCAAAATAAGAATATTGGATTAGAAGAATATATTGAAGGCGATGGTATTTGCGTTATTGAATGGCCAAATTTTATTAAAGAATTATTAAGCGTTAAACATTTAGAGATTAAGATAATGAACAAAGGAAAAGATAAAAGAGAAATTACTTTTATCACGCCTAATAAGCATTATGAAAATATCGTTAGAGGAGCGCTAAAATGAATTATTTATTATTAGATAGCTCTAATGCTTATTTAAATGTTGGACTAGTAAAGAATGATAAATTTATTGAAAAGATTTCTTATCCATGTTTTCAAAGACAAAGTGAATATATGACTTTAGAAATAGATAAGATTTTAAAGAAGAATAAATTACCAATGAAGAAACTAAATGGTGTTGTAACCTCTATTGGTCCTGGTTCTTATACTGGAATTAGAATCTCTTTAACTATCGCTAAAGTAATCGCTTATGCATTAAATATTCCTCTATATGCTTTATCTACACTAGAGATTAATAAAGTAATGAATAAGAAATCTATCGTATTATTTAACGCTAGAAGTAATCGTTCTTATATCGCTTCTTTTAATAAATCTAAACGCCTAATAAAAGATCAAGTAATGAATAATGTGGATGTAATGAAATATATTAAATCCCATAAAGATTATCTTTTAGCAGGAGATTTATCCTATCTAAATCTTAAAGGTATTCAAGTTGATGTATTAGATAATATGTATCAATTAATGAAGAAGAGCAAACCCGCTAAAGATATTAATTTAGTTAAACCTATTTATCTAAAGGAGTCATATCTATGATTCGTTTTATGAAAGAAAAAGATTTAAATAAATTGA
>JAZLFE010000035.1:0-10467 GCA_045615605.1 Bacilli bacterium
TTTTTGTCAATAGACTTTTAAAGAGTGCACAAAAATGTATATATGTAATTGATGGATATATTGATGATACATTTATAGAATATTTTATGAATGTAAACAATAAAATTAAAATTATTTTAATCACTCATAAAATTAATAGAATAAGCAAAGGAACAATTAAAAAATTTGTTTCTGAATTTTCTAATTGCAAATTTATTCAATGTAAATCATTTCATGATCGCTTTATTATTATTGATAATGTTGTTTATTCTTTAGGAGCATCTCTAAACTCATTAGGTAATAAAATATCTACTATTTCTAAATTAAAAAATTTAAATAAAGATAATCTTTTAGAAACTATCCTTAAAAAATAATAAATTAAGGTCTTGTTTCTAATTTATATGCAACTTACTAATATTTGTTGAATTGCTATATAATAGTAATGTTATTTTAAATAACATTCAAAGGAGAAAAATATGGATTTAAAGAAGATTGTTCAAGTAAGAGAAGATTGGCCAAAGAAAGGTATTTCGTTTAAAGATATTACTCCTTTACTTGCTAACATTGATGCGTTTAAAGAGACAATTGAATTAATGGCTAAACCATATTTAAATCGCGGGGTAACTAAAATTCTTTGTGCAGATGCACGTGGGTTCTTCTTTGGGGCAGCTTTAGCACTTAAATTAAACGCAGGTATTGTTGCATCGCGTAAACCAAATAAACTTCCATTTGTTGGTATGAGTGTTTCTTATAATTTAGAATATGGTAGTAACACTCTTGAGATTTCTCCTAATATGATTAATAAAGATGATGTTGTCTTAATCGCTGATGATTTACTTGCTACTGGCGGTTCTGCTAAAGCTTTAACTGAAATGGTACATCGAGCCGGAGCGAAATTAATTGGTTACTCATTTGTAATTGAACTTACTGATTTAAAGGCTAGAGAAAAGCTACTTGATAAAGTGGAGTGTCATTCTATTATTAAGTACAATATCTAATTAGATAATTGAAAATAAAAAAGCACCATCACTGGTGCTTTTTGTTTAATCCCCAAGAATTATAATTGACGGTTGTACCATTCAATGATTTGGCTTTCATCGATTTCGCGAGGAAGTTCATTTCTTTCTGCTTCACGAACGAATGTGCCTTCAAGTTTTTCTACGTTAACGTTAACAGTAGGGAACTTGGTCTTCATACTTTCAAGTGATTCTTTAATTACTTTTAAGTTACGAGATTGTTCACGGATGCTGATAACATCGTTAACGGAGCATAAGTAACTTGGAATATCAACGCGCTTACCATTGACTAAGATATGTCCATGGTTAACAAGTTGACGAGCGCCTTTACGAGTTCTCGCAAATCCCATACGATAGACTAGATTATCTAATCTACTTTCTAAGATTCTTAAGAACGCAAGACCAGTAACTTCAGCGTCAGCACGCGCAATTAAGAATAAACGACGGAATTGACGTTCATTTACGCCATAGAGTTGAGCGCATTTTTGCTTTTCAACTAATTGGCGGCCGTATTCACTAGCTTTCTTCTTACGGTCTACACCGTGTTGGCCAGGTCCATATGGACGCTTATTAAGTTCCTTGCCAGTTTCTAAGGTTGAAAAACCTAAACGACGGGAACGTTTCCAATCACTACCTGTGTGTCTCATTATTATGTCCTCCTTTAGACTTGCATCATAAAGTTAAGGTGTCTACTCCATTCTTCTATGATGATTATCTTTCACCTTCATAGCTTGGGCTACTTGAATCGATAATCATTAGTCAAGACGTGTCGACATGCTCTTTATATGCGAATAATATGATTACATATCTAGTGAAACTAGTCAAATAATTTATAAATAAAAATCTATATGGTTTATACTTATAGCGTGAATATCTTGTTGTCGTTAGATACAGTTTCTTTAACGTTAGTTATTATTGCTGGCGCAATTTTATTCATTGGTTTGGTGATTTTATTATATTTTTTATTACTTCGTAATCGTGCTTTAGCGCATCAAGTAAAAGAGTTAAATCGAAGATATGAATATCTTCATTATCTATTAACTGAACAAGATAATAAACATCTAGAACATATTGATGAAATAAGTGAAGTAAATTTACTTTATCAACCTATTTATGAGAAACAAATCGCTAGATATAATCATCTAAAAGATAATAAAGATGTTTATTTAGCGGAGAAGATGAATGAATTTAATGATGCGGTATCTTCTAAAAGATATATATCAGTAAGAAAAGAAATTAGTAATTTTAAGCACTCATTAAATGAATTTGAGGATGAAGTGAATTCACTTAATAATGATTTATTACAAATCATTCGTCCTGAAGAAGAATGCAATCGTAACTTATTTGAAGCAAAAGAAAAACTTAATTCGATTAAACAAGATTACACTCTTCATCTAACAGAATTATCAATTTTAAAGAAAAGTTATAACGAAGTATTTAAATACTTAGATAAAGAATTTAAAGACTATGAAGGATATGTTGAGAAGGCTAATTATGATGATGCTAATAACTTAATGCCTTCGATTAAAAAGATGTTAGATGAGTTAGAGAATGTAAATAAATGCATGCCTAAATTATGTCTTCTTGCTAATCGTGATCTTCCTCTTCGTTTAGCGGATTTAGAAAGTGAATATAAACGTATGGATATGGAGTTATATCCCTTATATCACATTATCACTCCTAAACAAATTACCGAGATTAGAGAAGAGTTAAGAAATATTGTTAGTGAACTAAAGAATTTTAATTACCGTAACCAAGAAGAAAAATTAAAGACTATTAATAATAGAATTGATAATTATTTTAAGGCCTTCCAGAAGGAAAAGGATGATAAGAAAACGTTTGATCTTGAGGAGGCTCCGATATACCAAAGAGTTACGACAATTGAAAAAGATTTTATTAAACTTTGTAACTCCATTCCTAAGATCCAAAAAGTTTATGCGATAAACGAAGAAAGAGTTTCTTCTAGAAACAAAATTCAGAATCATATTAATCGTATTGGCGTAGCGAAGCGTTCACTTGAAACTTTCGTTCATACTGTAGGTAAAAGACAACCATATTCTGCGTTACTTGTTAGAACTTTAGAACTTAAAAACGAAGTAGTGCAAGTAGAAAACGAGATGCTAGATTTTAAGAAATATCTTAACTCCCTTAAAGATGATGTTGAGAAAGCCTTTGAGTTAGTTTCTTCTTATTATTATCGTCTACGTAAAGCAGAAAAAATCTTACGCGATATTGCGATTGATAAAGTTAATGAAAAATATCAAGCTAAAATCGATGAGATTTACGAGAAATTAGAACAGATTAACACTACCGCGATGATTCTTCCTATTCAGGTAGAAAATATCAATAACGCAGTTAGTTATCTTAACTTTGAAGGTGAGTCTACTTTGAATCAAATTGAACAAGAAAGTACAATGCTTAATTTAGCAGAGTCTTCTCTTATTTATTTAAATAAAGATCGCACTAACGTTAATGAAGTAAATAATTTAGTTAAACAAAACGAGGCTTTATTTTTTAAAGGTGAATTTGAAAAAACTTATAATAGTGCGAATAAGATTATCACCCATCTTATGGAGTTAGAAGACTAATGATTTATTTTGATAATGCAGCGACTTATCATAATGATAATGATGATGTTTTAAAAGTATTTAATGACGCAAATAAAAATTATTTTGCTAATCCAAATTCTTCACATCGTTTAGGCTATTTAGTTGATCAAGAACTTAATAAAGTACGTTTAAGCATATTAAAAGATTTGAATTTAAGTAATGACTACGAAGTAATTTTTAATAGTGGTGCAAGTGAAGCAATTAATCATGCGATTAAAGGATATGCGATGCGTAACTCTACAAGAGGCAAAGAAATTATTGTGTTCAAAAATGAGCATGCCGCAGTATTAGAGACGGTTAGTAGTTTAGAAAAATTTGGTTTTAAAATTATTTATATTGATCCTGATTCTAATGGTGAAGTAGATTATGAACAAATTAAAAAATCAATTAATTCTAATACTATTATGGTTGTCGTTATGAGCGTTAATAACGAAACTGGCTCAATTAATTCAATTAATAAGATACGTTATATAACTAAAGATTATCCTAAATGCGTTTTCTTTTCTGATGTCACTCAATCAGTTGGAAAGATAAATATTGATTATCGCCTTTTAGATATGTTTGCCTTTTCTTCTCATAAGTTTGGAGGACTTATTGGTAGTGGGGTATTAATTAAAAAGAAAAAAATATTATTAGATAAATTAATTAATGGTGGTTCTCAAGAAAATAATTTAAGGGCAGGAACTTCTTCCTATCCTTTAGCGGTCTCTACTTCTTTTGCACTTCATAAAATTATTTCTAATTTAGATAAGAATTTTAATTACGTTAATGAACTTAAAAAATGTTTAATCGAAGGATTAAAAAATAATAATGAAATAGTGTTAAATTCTATTAACGATTTTCCTTATATTGTTAACTTTTCTTTAAAGAGCAAAAAGGCTAGTGTTGTAATTGAAGCTTTATCCAGTAAAGAAATTTATATTTCTTCTTTAAGCGCTTGTCATGCCAAAAGCAATAAAGTTTCTTATGTTCTATCTAATATGAAGATAGATAAAAAATTAGCTGAGAATTCTTTACGTGTTTCTTTTAGTGAGACTAATACAATTAATGAAGTAAAACTATTTATAAAAGAATTAAATAATGTACTTGGAGAGATTCGATGAAATACACTAGTATTATGGTTCGCTTTGGTGAACTTTCCACTAAAGGCAAAAATAAAAAAGATTTTATTCGTAAACTCGCGGATAACATTAAGCATTCATTAAAAGAATTTAATAAAGTTACTTATGATGTTTTATATGATCATATCTACGTTAATTTAAATGGTCTAGATTATGAGCCGATTATTAATACATTAAAAGATATTAGTGGTATTCAAGGATTAAGTTTAGTAGTTAAAATCCCTTCGGATATTGAAGAGATTAAAAAGACTGCGTTAACTTTAGTAGAACAAGAAGAAGGTAAAACTTTTAAGGTTACTTGTAAACGTAGTAACAAGAAGTTTCCTATTGTTAGTGACGATATCATTCGTATGGTCGCTCCAGTTATATTAAAGAATACATCTTTAAAAGTCGATGTGCATAAACCCGATATTAAGTTATCGATAGAAGTAAGAGACGAAGGAACTTATATATTCACTAAAACAATTACCGCTGTCGGGGGCTATCCTATCGGAGTAGCTGGTAAAGTAATGATGATGTTATCAGGAGGGATTGATTCTCCAGTAGCGTCTTATTTATTAATGAAAAGAGGAGTACTATTAGAATGTATTCATTTTGCCTCTCCTCCATACACTAGTGAAGCAGTAATAGATAAATTAAAAGATATTTTAAAACAACTAAATAAATTTCAATTTTCAATTAAACTTCATATTATTCCATTTACTAAAATACAAACTAAAATTTATGAAGTCAGTGATGAATCTTATGCGATTACGATTATGCGTAGAATGATGTATCGCTTAGCCGTTAAATTAGCAGATAAACATAACTGTATCGCAATCGCTAATGGTGAGTCAGTTGGACAAGTTGCGAGTCAAACGCTTGATTCTATGCGCGTTATTAACGAAGTCACTAATATCCCAGTACTTCGTCCAGTAAGTGTATTAGATAAATTAGAAATAATTAAAATTGCTAAAAAAATTAATACTTACGAAATTTCTATTCGTCCTTATGAAGATTGCTGCACAATCTTTGCGCCGAAAAATCCAAAAACAAAACCTCGTTTGCACGAGGTTCAGTTTTTTGAGAATAAATTTGATTTTGCTTCTTTAATCGACGAAGCGATTAAAGAGACAAAGACAATTGTTATTTCTTAGCAACGGTCTTATTAGCTTCGTTAGCAGTCTTTACTAAATTAGTAAATGCAGCTTTATCACTAATAGCAATTTCGCTTAACATCTTACGGTTGATAGAGACATTAGCTTTCTTTAATCCTGACATAAAGCGAGAATAAGAAATGTTATTTTCTCTACACGCAGCGTTAATTCTCTTAATCCATAATTTACGATAATCACTCTTAAGTTGTTTACGATTAACATAACTATATCTTTCACCGTGTAAGACTTGTTCTTTAGCGGTTTTAAATAAGGTATGCTTACTACCAAAGTATCCACTAGCCTTTTTTAAAATCTTTTTTCTACGACGATGAGTAACGGTTCCACCTTTTACACGCATATTCTATTCCTCCTTATTGGATAAGATCCTTCTCGCGCTTATAGTCAGCATGGCTAACTAGTCTAGCGTTACGTAGGTGTCTTTTTTGTTTTGTGGTTTTACGAGGTGCTAAATGACCTTTGTAAGCACAATGTCTTTTCATCTTACCAGTTCCGGTAAGCTTAACGCGTTTATATAATGCGCGTTTAGTTTTCATCTTTGGCATAAGTTTCCTCCTACTTTTTAAACTTAGATGCGAGGATAGCAATCATGAATCTTCCTTCCATGTAGGGAGATTTTTCAATGGTTGATACCTCAGTAAGCTGGGCAACGAATTTATCTAATACCATCTTACCAACTTCAATGTGGGCTAATTGACGTCCACGGTATCTCACGACAACCTTAACTTTATCACCTTTAGTAAGGAATTCTTTAGCACGATTAGCTTTAGTAAGTAAATCGTGTTCACCGATTTGTGGTGTTAATTGAATTTCTTTTAATTCAATTGTGTGTAGCGCTTGATTACGTTTATTTTCTTTCGCTTTCTTTTGTGCTTCGAAGCGATACTTTCCGTAATTAAGTATTTTGCACACTGGTGGTCTAGCGTTAGGGGCTACACAAAGTAGATCTAGATCATAGTCTTGAGCTCTTTGATAAGCTTCGCGAGAACTCATCACGCCTAATTGTTCTCCATTAGGGCCAATTAACATGACTTGGGGAAATCTAACACGTTCATTAACGATGTCGACATCCTTTTTTTCTGGCATTTTACCAGATTGTTGATAGTAGTAAGAGATAAATTGTTTCCTCCTTAGAAAAGAAAAATGGATGTTTTCACACCCATCGCATATGTAACTATATTAATTAGTTACTATGTAGCGTTTACCAATCTACTTTGTAGATCTGGTGTCCAGGTGTGGAACTTTCTACTTTCTTAACTGGGTATTAATATAGCATAGATAATTATCTATATGCAAATTTTTCTTTAGCTTTATAATCTAGTGATAAGAATATGGTATCCAGGAACAATAAAGAATAAG
This sequence comes from Bacilli bacterium, assembly GCA_045615605.1. Lineage (GTDB taxonomy): Bacteria > Bacillota_I > Bacilli_A > RFN20 > CAG-826 > UB1719. The sequence continues at coordinate 7,239 of JAZLFE010000035.1, forward strand.
GCCCAATAAGGATGCCATAAACCAGTTAATAATCCTACTAATAGATAAGATACTAAAACTATATCAAATATAGGTACAAGCATTAAATGATGGTGTCGAACCGATACTAATGTCTTATAAATCGCAGGCAATAATAAGAATAAGATCCACCAGAATGCCCAACCATTTAAATTATAAGGACCGAATGGACCTTTTATAGTTAAAGAGAAGATAACGTAAAGTAATACAAGAATTAAAAATGAACATTCAGAAATTAATCGTTCAAAACGATATTTAATAAATGCTTTTTTAATCTTCTTATTAATTGTATTAGGAGTTACTACATCATCCGCGCTAACGTCAATAGTCTCTTTTTGTTCTTCTAAATTATTCATGTGCTTTCTCCTTATTTTTTATTTCGTTAAGTATTTTATTAAAGAATTCTTCTTTCTTAATAGTAATTTGTTTAATGCTACCAAATGGACGATAAGTAACAGTCTTATCATTCACTTCTTTATCACCAATAACGATGGTGTAAGGAATTTTCATTATTTGAGCGTTTCTTAAACGATATCCTAACTTTTCATTAGAATCATCAAGCTTTGCTCTAATATGTAATTTCTTTAATTCATCCGTTAATTGTTTCGCGTAATCTAAATGGAAATTATTATTAACGGGCAAGATTCTTACTTGTTCAGGAGATAACCAAATTGGGAATGCTCCAGCATAGTGTTCAATTAAGATACCAATAAATCTTTCAATGCTTCCAAATAACGCTCTATGAAGCATAATTGGTCTTACTTTATTATTGTTTTCGTCGATATAAGTTAAATCAAATCTTTCAGGCAAATTCATATCAAGTTGAATCGTACCGCATTGCCAGATTCTATTCATAGAGTCACGAATCTTAAAATCAAGTTTTGGACCATAGAAGGCTCCATCGCCTTTATTAATCTTAAATTCTTTTCCACTTGCTTTGCAGGCTTCTTCTAATATTCTTTCGGATTCATCCCAAATTGCGATATCACCGATAAATTTATCAAGTGGACGAGTAGATAATTCAATTGAATAAGTTAAGTTAAATAAGGTATACATCTCATCGTATAACTTAAGCATTTTTTTAATTTCGTCTTGCAATTGATCTTTACGGCAGAAGATATGCGCATCATCTTGGGTAAATGTTCTAACACGGAATAAACCTGCTAGTGCGCCACTCGCCTCGTTTCTATGTACTAGTCCTAATTCACCCATACGAATTGGTAAATCTTTATATGAATGTAAAACATTCTTATAAATTAACATACCACCTGGGCAGTTCATTGGTTTAATCGCAAATTCTTTTTCATCGATTTTACTAGTGTACATATTATCTTTATAATTCGCCCAGTGACCACTAGTGATCCAAAGTTCTTTACTAAGCATAATTGGGGTCTTAACAAAGACATAACCTTCGTCTTGATGACGCTCATACCAGAAGTTTTCTAATTCGTTTCTAAGTATCATTCCGCGTGGTAACCAGAAAGGGAATCCTGGGCCATATTCGCTTAACATAAATAATCCAAGTTCTTTACCTAATTTTCTATGGTCACGCGCTTTTCTATCTTCAAGTAATTTTAAATAAGCATCGAGTTCATCTTTAGTCTTTGCACTAGTGCCGTAGATTCTAGTAAGTTGTTTATTTTTACTATCGCCTCTCCAATACGCACCGGCTAAAGAAAGAAGCTTAAAATGTTTTAAATTACCTGTGTAACCAACATGAGGTCCGCGACATAAATCAGTAAAATCCCCTTGTTCATAGATTGATATCTTTTCGTTAGGATCTAACGCCGTGATTAATTCCACCTTATAAGGATTATCTTTAAATAATTTAAGTGCTTCGTCTTTTGAGATTTCTTTACGAACAATCTTAATGTTCTCTTTAGAAATCTTTTTCATCTCTGCTTCAATTTTAGTAAAATCTGCTTCCGTTAATACGACATCATTAAAATCAATATCGTAATAAAATCCTTCTTCAATACTAGGTCCAATCGCGAATAAAGCTTTTGGATATAAGTGATGAATTGCGTGCGCTAATAAATGCGCAGTTGAATGATTAAGTATATCTTTTGTAATTTCCATAAAGTTATTTTAATAAATCAATTAAACGAAGTAAATTCATATGCTTATCACGAGGCAATTGTAACGCTTCATAGATATCATAATGAACGACTTTGTTATTGATTAGACCAACACATAGTCCGCCTTTACCCTCCATAATTAAATCAATTGCGTGCGCTCCAAGTCTAGCGGCTAAGATTCTATCTTGAGCGCTAGGAGAGCCACCTCTTTGGATTCTACCAAGAACTTCGACTCTACTCTCGTAGCCAGTTTCTTTTTGAATCTTTTCGTTTAATACTTTAGTGTCTGGATAGATATTCTCACTAATGATAATCATTACGTGTTGTTTACCTTCCTTTTTCCATTGTTTTAAGTTAGCGATAATTTCGTTATCACTAATTGGATGATCAGGAGTGATAATCATATCAACACCTTCAGCGATACCAGAGAATAATGCTAAATCACCACAATGACGTCCCATAACTTCAATGATGGAACAACGAGAGTGAGACTCAGTAGTATCTCTAATTTTATCGGTACATTCAATAATAGTATTCAAGCAAGTATCAAATCCAATTGTGTAATCAGTAGATGCAATATCATTATCAATTGTGCCAGGGACTCCGATACAGTTAACGCCCATTTCAGTTAATTTCTTTGCACCCATATAAGTACCGTCTCCACCGATACAAACTAGGGCGTCAATCTTGTGTTTCTTTAATTGCGCTAAAGCTTGTTTTCTAACTTCAATATCTTTAAATCCTGGTAATCGAGCGCTTTTTAAAATTGTTCCGCCATGAGAAATAATCTCACTAACGCCAGAACGATCAACTTTATGAATATTACCTTCAATTAATCCTTTGTAACCTTCATAAACAAAATACATTTCGCAACCGTTTCTAATACCGGCACGAACTACTGCTCTAATAGCAGCGTTCATTCCAGGAGCATCGCCACCGCTTGTTAATACACCAACTTTCTTTGCCATGTTAATAACCTCTACTCTTTAAGATTATAGACTTTTTATTTTTTAAAATAAAAGAATTAATTATTTTTATATAAAAAACGATAAATTTAATAAATTTCATAAGTGAGTGATTTTGCCATTTTTACTTATTTTTCGTGTAAAAGATTATATTTATTAATAAATATA
>JAZLFE010000036.1:0-18893 GCA_045615605.1 Bacilli bacterium
GGAGTTAGACCATCTAAATCAATATATTCACTTAACCATTTATATGACACTAACATAAACTATCTCCTTAAGAATTCATTTAAGAATTTAATATCATTTGTATAGAATCTACGGATATCATCAATACCGTACTTTAATAAGGCGACTCTTTCTATACCAATACCAAAAGCGAATCCAGAATATTCTTTAGGATCATATCCATTAAGCTCTAATACGCGAGGATTAACTATACCCGCTCCTAATATTTCTAAATATCCAGTACCTTTACAAACAGAGCATCCTTTACCATTACATTTATCACAACTAACATCTACTTCTACACTAGGCTCTGTGAAAGGGAAGAAAGAAGAACGTAATCTAATTTGACGTTTCTCACCAAATAATTTCTTTACAAATGTTTCTAAGGTCTTCTCTAAGTGTCCCATATTGATATTCTTATCAATTAATAGACCTTCAATTTGTTTAAATTGATGAGAATGGACTAAATCATCATCATCTCTTCTAAAGCATTTACCAGGACAGATAATTCTTACTGGTCCACCATTAGCTTCTTTCATTGCATGCGCTTGAGCGGGAGAGGTATGTGTTCTCATTAATAATGATTTATCAATATAGAAAGTATCTTGCATCTCACGAGCAGGATGGTCTTTCGGGATATTCATTAATTCAAAATTAAAGTGATCAGTCTCTACATCACTACCTTCATAAACGCTATAACCCATACCTAAGAAGATATTAATAATTTCATCTTCTACTAAATATAAAGGATTAATACCAACTTTCTTTACACCTGATCCAGGTAAAGTAATATCAATCTTTTCTTTCTTTAATTTTAAGTTAAGGGTTTGTTCTTTAATTTCATTAAATTTCTTATTGAAGGCTTCAGTGATATTACTTCGAGTCTCATTAATCTTCGCTCCAAAAGCTTTACGTTCTTCTTCTTTTAATTCTTTTAATTTTGCCATCTTTTGGTTAATCTCACTTTTCTTGGATAAGAAAAGATTACGAACATTAGTAAGCTCTAATTCGTCTTTCGCGTTTTTAATCGCTTCAATTGCTTTCTCTTTTAATTCATCTAGTTCCATAAGTCCCTCCAATAAAATAAAAAGGATGTATACCCTAGGAACGAATTATCGCGGTACCATCCTACTTCGCTATTGCGCACTTAATTTATTTAGCGTTAACTCCGCTATAAGAGACTCCAAGGTGAATTCATCGATTGTTTATTAGACTATTTCCACTATCTAGTCTTCACTATAATAAACAAGACTTCGATTACTACTTCTTATCGTTGTCTAAAATTATTATACTACAAGAGAATTTACTTATTTAAGATTATCAAAAATAATCGATGCTGCGACTGCAACATTAAGAGAATCAATATTAGATATATCAATCTTAATTACTTCATGAGAGATATTTAATATCTCTTTAGATACTCCACGCGATTCATTACCTAAAACAATAATATATTTATCTTTTAATTTAAGTTTATTTAAATAGTTAGTAGATTTAAGTCCGGTAGCGATTATTTGATAATCTTTCTTTAATTTCTTTAAAGTAGATGTATCAGCGTAAGTAACATTAATGTTAAAGATATTATTCTTAGTGACATCTAAACATTTACTGTTATAAATAGATACTGTATTAGGTGATAACATTAAATCTTTGATCTTATATTTATTCATTAAATAAATAATCTTGCCTAAATTAGTGGGATCACTTATTTCATCTAGATAAATTATTTTATTGCCTAAAGGTTTATGAGGTAGATATTGGACTACTCCAATATAACCATCATTAGTCTCATAGGCTTCTTTAAGTAAATTTAATTCTTTAGCCTTTTTAATCATCTCTAATGAGGTTACTAAAAAGAGTTCTCTTTTATTTCTTTCTTTACTCGTTAATAACTTATTAACTTCTTTTAGTTTATTCTTGCTGATCTTTTCCATAAGTATAATTAGTCGCGTCTAATTCTTTTTTGAGTTTTTTATAATTAGGGCAATATTTTAACACACAATCATAAAATCTAATTCCGTGATTATGGTGTTTATCATGAGCGAGCTCATGAATAATCACACTATCAATAATCGGATAATTGTAATGCACTAATGACATCGCAAAAGATAGGTGTTTATTATAATAAGAATTAGAGCCGTGTCTAGTTTTCATGTTCTTAACACTTATCTTATGTTTATATGTATTCATTTCTTTTTCTAGTTCACTAATGCGAGTCAATAAATAGGTAAGAAGAATCTTTTTAAGTACTTTATTTAAGTCTTCTTTTTTCTTTAAGATAATTTTATTATCTACGTATTGATTCTTCTTCCCTATTTCTATTGGAGTTATAGTACCAAAAATATAGACTCCGTTATCTAATTTAGGATTGTTCTTTTTATCCGCGCGTTTAATTAAACGAGGAGCGAATATATCTAAATGTTTATATATAGTTTTTTGACTAGTTAAATAAGGTGCACTGATCTTAAAAGTATTACTCTCTTTATCAAAATGATAAATAATATTACGAATACGTTTAAAAGAAATAACAACGTTATAACTATTAAAATTATAGTAATAAGTACTAGTTAAGACTTTACTCACAGAGATTATCTTTTAAATAAACCTTCGTGGATTTCCATATATCCTGCGCGAAGAAGTAACATACGTACATGCCCTACTGCATCAAAGAAGGCGCTCATTAAATTAGGATAGACAAACTTTTGGCTTCCTTGAATAGATTCAAAAGTTTCTCCTTCTAAAGGATAACGCAATCTATGTTCAATACTAATTGGCATATCTTTATTAACAATTTTAACTAGACCCGCTAAATTAGTCTGACCTTCTCCTGCAGGAACAGTTTCAATTACACCAGGAGATTTAAGAATACCGTCTTTAAAGTGAACATATTCAGCTTTAGGTAACATAGTAGATTGTGCTTTATCAGTTGCCTCTCCTACTTGTAAATAGTTAGCAGCATCAAATATTGATAATAGACCTGGAACCTTATTTAAGATTTCATTCATTCTATCAATATTATCAGTATAAGTATCTTTATGATTTTCTAAGACAACTTTTAAATTATTAGCATTAGCAGTATTAACTACTAAAGTTAAACGTTTAACAATTTCATCTACATTATTATTATGATTAAAGAATCCAGATACTCTTAAATATTTAGCCTTAAAAATATCCGCTAATTTAATTGCTTTATTAATTCTTTCATTAAAAGCATTGATATCAATATTTAAATCATTTCTACCAATAGTAGAACAAATTGACCAAGCTTCAATTTGTTTAGCCTGTAGTTTAGTAAAATATTCTTGAGCCTCACTCTCAGATAGTTCAAGAACTTCCTTATTATTTATTTTACGGATTTCAACAACGTGAACTCCCATGTTAGAGCATGCTCTAACAATCTCATCAATAGTAACTCCTGCTTCATCAGTAGGTGCACATAATCTAAGCATAAATTTATCTCCTAATATATATCCAAGTAATATTATAAAACAAAAAAGGTTTAATATTTCACTTTGATTTGATAACATTTATAAGCGTATGAGAAAGATTCTTATTAGTGCTTGTCTAGTCGGAGATAAAGTCCGCTACGACAAAAAGGGTTGTTATAACCCTTTAATTAAGAAACTTTTACAATATTATGAACTAGTACCTTTTTGTCCTGAAGTAGAAGGTGGACTTAAATCTCCTCGTAAGAAGAGTGAAAGAAGACGTAATGAAGTAGTTAACGAAGACTTAGTTAATGTTACAGATAAATTTGATTTAGGAGCGGAGAAGGCGCTTAGTCTATGCAAATACTTAAATATTAAGTTAGCGATTTTAAAAGAAGATTCTCCTTCTTGTGGAGTGCATCAAATCTATAACGGATATTTCCAAAATCGTAAGATTCCTGGTCAAGGTTGGACGACTGAACTATTAACTAAAAACGGAATTAAAGTAATATCAGATAATGAGATAGAAGATCTTCTTAAGATTAAAGAAGAAGAACAACTTCGTAAAGAAAATAAGAAAGTAGAAAATAAATAATTATTTTTTACTTACTAAATTAATTTCTTTAGAAATATTACCTTTTGATTTTATAGTTAATTTAATGTCACCTTCATTATAAGTAGACTTAACTATAACTAAGAATTTACCAGCGTAATCTTTAATACTAGCCTTATGTTTATCAGTTGAGATAGTTTGTTGGAACTTCTTCATTTCAATTTGTCTTCCATTATCTACTCCAGCAATTTCTCCTGCTCCTTCTAAAGTAATCTCAAAGTCATCAGTGTTTTCCGTATTAATATAATTACCTTTATTATCTTCTAAAGTGCATTCAATGAAACTAAGTGAATGATTATCGCTCTTTAATGTGGTCTTATCTACATTAGTATTAATTTGAGCGAATTCTCCAGGGTTCACTAATTCTTTTAATCCATCGGTAGTCTTAATTTCTTTACCCATTGCATCATAAGCTTTCGCTACTAATTTCTTATTCGCTTCAGGTTTGATATAGAACTTAGCGTATAAGTCTGCTCCACGAGCGTAATATTCAGTAAAGTGGGGATCCATCTTGATAACTTCATCTTTAGTAAAGAATTTACATTTATCTTTATAATTGTCTTCAATCTTAAGTTTATCTTTATTGTCATAAGTAAGATAAGAATGCCCTGCTGAAGTAATATGATGATCTGCACTTATACTAGCCATTAAATCTTCCTTTTTAGGAGTATCACTATCTACATCCATTGAATAGAGTTTAACAGTGAAAGCATTCGTATAGATATCTATTGGAGTCATACCATTTAAATCGCCCTCTAATTCGGAGGTAAACATATTAGCGGGATTATAAGATCCTACTAAATTAAGAGTAGTAATATCTCTACGATATTGAGCTTGATATAGATAATAAACATCTTTAGCAAATCCTGCAGTATCAATAATTCCAAAATAAGAAGTATTAGGTTGATCAATTTGACCTTCAATAACAGGACCAGGTCCATATCCTTTATTATTGCAATTCCATGGAGTAGGTTCTCCAATATAGTCAAATCCCGTCCAAACGAATTGGCCTGCTACATAATCCTTAGTTAATAATTCTTTAAGATTTCTATTATGGGTAGATGATGCCCAGCTTCTATCATAAGAAGGAATATTAAAATCATATATATCTTTTAACGGATCTTTTTGCCATGGATCGGCGCTTCTTCCTAATTCATCATAAGGTTTATCGCCTTTTACAGTTCTACCCTTATATTGACCACGAGAGTTTAACGCCGAGACTGATTCAGAAGAATAGTATGAACCAAAAGCTTCAAAAGCATCTTCTTCTTGATCATCACGAGGATAGTTATATCCTACTACTCCTCCAGCATCGTGAATGGCGTGGACTATCTTACCAGCATTCTCATCTGGATTAGTAGTTCTACCATTATCGCCCATAGTAACAGGACGAGTAGTATCAACTTCTTGTACCCACTTAATTAAATCTTTTACTGTTTCGACGTGAGCGTTACTAGGACTTATCTCATTACCAATTGACCATAAGATAATACTAGGATTATTAATATCTCTACCTACCATTTCTTTAAGAGTGAATTCTGCCCAAGTCTTATTAGTGCCACCATTAATAACTTGGTTATCTTTTGCTAATTTAGTATCAAAATATCTTGCGAAATCATAAACATTTTCGTGCTTATGTTCTTTCCACATATCAAAGGCTTCTTCCATAAATAGAATGCCTTCTTCATCGCATAATTTAATATATTCTTCATCAAACATATTATGGGTAGTTCTTATAGCATTAACTCCCATACCTTTAAGTTTTCTTATTTGTCTACGATATGAATCAATATATCCATTAGCGCCTAATGCACCTTGGTCATGGTGCATACTCACACCTTTTAATTTAGTGGGTATACCATTAAGAACAAATCCTCTTTCGTTAAAATCAAAATAACGGAATCCAAAACAACTATACATAGTATCAACTAATTTACTATCACTATATACATCCGTCTTTACATAATATAAATTAGGATTTTTATCACTCCATAATAATGGATTATTAACCGTTAATGTATTTAATAGATTAACTTCTTCATTACTATTAAATTTAGTAGTGCGAGTACGAGTCTCTTCTACTACTACATTATTATTAGAATCATAAATAGTATTAGTGACATAAATTGATTTCTTATCTCCACTACCATTCTTTATCTTGCTATAAATATTAACAGTGCCTCTACCATATCTTATTTCAGGCGTCTCAATTTTTACTCCATGACGTACGATATGTACTGGATCAATATAAGATATCTTAACGTTACGATATATCCCAGCGCCGGAATAATATCTACTACTAGGAATAGGGGAATCAACTTCTACTTTAATAGTATTTTCATCGTTACTGTGAACGTAATTAGTGATATCAAAGGCGAAGGAATTATATCCATATAAATTCTCACCCACATAATTATCATTAACGTAGATCTTACTATATTCATATATACCATCAAAATTAATAATCATGTGTTTACCATTTAGATTATCTAAATGGAATTTTTTAAGGTAGGTTGCTTTACCTCCCTTAGTATATCCAACTTCCGCCTCACTATTATTAATATCAAATGTTTGAATAATAGAATAATCGTAAGGTAGGTCTATATTCTTAAATTCTTTATCATTTTCTAATTTAATTGACCAATCACGATTAAAAGAAATATCTCTTTCTACTTTAATTTTAGGACCTTTGTTACAAGAGATAGTTAAAGGAACCGCTAATACTAAAGTAGAAGCGAATGCTAGTGCTTTTTTCATATAAAAACCTTCTATAAATTATTTATTTTTATAATCTAAATATACTTTCTTAAGTAAGATAGACATCGCGATAAGACTACAAGATTGAGCCAATATATTAGTAATCTCAATAATCCAATGAACATAAGCTTGATAGACATCAGCGAATATACCAACAGAGGCTAAGAAGACTAATAATAAACATGATAATCCAACAAAGATTAATGGAGTATTAATTGAATATTTCTTACAGAATCTAATGATAGAAATAAAGATTAATATATAACCAATTAATCCTAACATAACTGCAATCATATTAATGTTACTAGATGTTTTAGCTAATAAAGGTAAAAAGAAAATAGGAGAAAAAGAGAATAAAGTCCAATTAAGGGCTAAACGATAAGTAGATAAAAGTAAGACAGTGCCTGAACATAAAATAGAAGCATTAACAATGAATACTCCTAATAAGAGAATCTTATCCGCAGGTACCGCTTCAGGCATTAACTTTAATCCAATTAATACTTTAACTGTCGGCATAGTAAGTCCAGCTATACAAGATAAGATAGTAAAGATTAAATATAATACATAAAATCCTGGTTTTACTCTTCTTTTAATAAATTTAAAAGCAACAATACCAAAGGCAAAATAGATAATAGGGACTAGATAATCTAGTAGACCAAGTGCTAAGTTAAATTCGTTCATTATTTTATCTCCTTTTATTAATAATAAAAGCCCTAATTAAAGGGCTTTAAATTTTATCGACGGTTATTAGAAAAGATAGCGAGTAATCGTAATAAATGAATAAATATCATGATGAAATCAAGATATAAATTAAATGCTAAATAAAATGCTAAGTTGCTATTACCATCACAACGCATAGAGATTTGTTTAATGTTATAAACATCATATGCAGTAATTAGCATAATAGCGATAACAATGATAATACTTGTAGCGCACATCATAGGAGTCCATAGACTAGAAGCGAATAAGACGATAAAGATATTAAATAAACTTACCATCATAACGCCAAATAATAAACCAAAACCTACCATACCCATACCAGAAGCATTCTTACTATGAGCACCGATTAATGCCATGCTACCAAAGCAAAGAGCGGAGATAGCAAATACACTAGCGAGTTCCCACCACTCAAAGAAGAATGAGAATCCTGATATCATAACTCCCATACATATCGCGTATAAAGAGAAAGGAATAACGGAAGCTTTACCACCTCTTAATGAACTAAAAGCAATAATAACCGTTAAAACAATTTGAGTTAAAGAAGCACCTATCATGATTCCAGTATAAGTTTCAGGAGTCATGCTAGTATACTTAAATAATGCAGATAAACCAAGTCCTACAGCAAATGTTAAAAGTAGGAAGTAAAACATATAAGTAAATGATTTACTTAATAAGCTTCTTTGAGTTGAGCGATCCATTACTCCATTAGGAGTACTAGTATTAAAATTATAAGTAGCCATTATTTATCTCCTTATTATTAAAGTATATTAGTTAATAATTCTTTATAAGAATCAATCTTAAGTGATGCACCGCCAACTAAGGCACCATCAATATCAGGCATAGTTAAATATTCTTTAATATTATTTGGTTTAACTGAACCACCATAAAGAATACGTACTGTATTAGAGGTCTCTTCATCAAACATCTCTTTAACGATACTACGGATATATCCACAGATATCTTCAGCGATCTCTTTAGAAGCATTCTTACCAGTTCCAATAGACCAAATTGGTTCATAGGCAATGATGACTTTCTTTGCGTCATCTTTACTTAAATCTTTTAAACCTTTAACGATTTGTTCTTTAACAAATGGTTTAGTATTACCTTTTTCGTAAGTCTCTAATGATTCACCACAACAATATAGTGGAGTCATATTAAGTGATAATAATTTCTTAATCTTAAGATTACAGGCTTCGCTAGTCTCATTATTATATGTTCTTCTTTCAGAGTGACCAATAATTGCCCAGTTAACATTAATTGCTTGTAACATTTCAGCGCTTACTTCACCAGTATAGGCACCACTTGTTAAGTGATGGACATTTTGACTTGAAATAATTAATCCTTCTGGTGCATGTTTCTTAACACAGCATAATCCTAAAAAAGTTGGTGCAACACCAACATCAATATTATTCTTTTTAGCAAGTTCGACGATTTCACCACAAGCTTCAACAAATTCTTTACCTTCGCTTACGGTCTTATTCATCTTCCAGTTGCCCATTAATAGTTTTCTTCTCATAAATAAATAATCTCCTTAAAATTAAGAGTTATAAATATTATAAATTAAAATTTATAATAAGAAAAATAAATTAGATTTTCGATGTCGGAAACGTGGAAAATATCAATTTTATTACTAGCGGAAACGTTGGAAATAGTACTAAAAATACTTTCGGAAACGTTGGAATTTAAAAATTTTATGGTATAATATCATCGAAAAATAGGAGATTTTATGGCTACTAAGATACTCAAAAGAAAAGTATACGATAAAATGATTAATTGGAAAAAGGAACACGCTCCTGATTATGCGCTTTTCCTTAAAGGTGCAAGACGTACGGGTAAAACTACTTTAGCTGAACAATTAGGTAAAAACGAATATAAATCATTTATAACAATTAATTTTCAAAGCGCTTCTAAAGAAGTTAAAGATTTGTTTATAAATAATTTAATGGATTTAGATGATTTATTTACCAAATTAGAATTAATCTATAAAACAAAACTTTATAATCGTAACTCTTTGATAATATTAGATGAAATTCAATTGTTTCCTGAAGGACGTCAAGCTCTTAAAACATTATTAGAAGATAAAAGATTTGATTATATAGAAACTGGATCATTAGCAACCATTACATATAAATCAAGAAGTAAAAATATACTCATTCCTTCGGAAGAAGAAGATATAGAAGTTTATCCATTAGATTTTGAAGAATTTTTATGGGCTTTAAAAGATAATAATACAATTCCAATAATTAAAAATAACTACAATAAATTAAAGCCTTTCGGCAAAGTTCTATTAAAAAGTATTATGAACGATTTTAGAACTTATATGTGCGTCGGCGGTATGCCACAAGCGGTAATTAAATATATAGAAACAAAGGATTTATCAAAAGTAGATTTCGTTAAAACCAAAATTGTTGATTTGTATAAAAAAGATATAAAAGAGCAAGAATACGCTAATGAAGAATATGTTGGAAACTTATTTGAAAACATTCCTTCTCAACTAAGTAAGCATGATAAGCGCTATATATTAACTCAAATAAATAAATCCGCACGCTTAAATGATTATAGAACTTCAATAGGATGGCTAGAGGATTCTATGATAGTAAACATTGCGAGAAGCGTAAATGAAGTAAGTCCAGCATTATCATTAAGTTTAGATGACAAAAGATACAAAATGTATCTAGGCGATACGGGATTGTTAATTAACTTAGCATTTAAAAATGGATCATATTTAAATAACGAATACTATAAAGCAATATTACTTGATAAACTTCACGTAAATGAAGGGATGTTTATAGAAAACTTAGTTGCTCAATGTTTAAAATCGAATGGACATATTATTAGATATAACATCAAAAGCGATCCTATAAGTAAAAGAATAACAAGAGAGGTTGACTTCTTAATTAACGATGGATTAAAAGTTAACGCAATTGAGGTTAAAACATCAGATAAATTCTCAATCAAATCTTTAATCGATATTAAGAAATGTTTTAATAATAAAATAGGAAAACAAATAGTCTTATATAATGGTGATATCAAGAGGGAAGATAATATAATTTATTTACCGTACTTTATGGCAGCAATAATTTAAAATTGATTTTCTTGTACAAAGTGAACATTAGCGCTGCCACTTGCAGAGCAAATATAATAAGAATTTCCATTAGAATCACTCTTCTTCGTCAATGTCCAACCCCAAACAGTAGTTATATTGCCAGTCTTCTCATCCACTTTTTCAATATGATTTTCTTTAAAATATATTGTTTGATCTTTAGTCCAACCGGTAAAAGGAGTAACGCCCATACCTCTAGAAGTAGAAGTATCCCAAGCTTGAGTAATAGAAGCAGGAATAGTTAACGATGCTAATGAGGTGCAACCAGCAAATGCATTATCGCCAATTGCGTATACTTGATCAGGAATATAAATCTCTTCTAAAGTAGAACAACCTTGGAACGCACTTGAATAAATGTGAGTAATACTCTCAGTATTTTCAACTTTTGATAATTTAGTACATCCATAGAAACATTTATCGCGGAAACCAGTTTTTCCTTTAGCATCAAACTTTTCAATTTGAGTATCTTCATAGAATGTAGAAGATTGAATATAAGAAGAAACATTAGGAATTACCATATCTTCTGTATCAAGTTTTTTACAACGATAATAGACACTTGATCCAAATTTAGTTAATGCAGTTACTTCATCTCCAACCCAGACAATATCTTCTAGTTGGGAGCAAGTACTAAATACACTGCTACCCATTTCGGTAATTGTAGATTTAAATTCAATCGTTTTAATCGAAGAGCAAGACGAGAACACACTACTTCCTAATTTAGTAATATTTCCAGGAATTACTAATTCAAATTCAGAATCCTTTGTTAAATTAACGCAACTAGAAAATAAAGAATCTTCTAATTTAGTAAGATCACTGTTCTCTGGAATATGAATCGTTAATAAATTAGAGCAACTAGCAAACGCAGCAGCGCCTAATGAAGTAACGGTATCAGGTAAATTTGCTTTCTTAAATTTAGAAGAAGAACAGTTATAAAAAGCATATTTACCGATAGTAGTTAATGCTGGTTCATCATCATTTTTATTTTCGGGGAAAATGTAGTTATATCTAGCACAATAATAGAATGCGTAGTCGCCTATATATTCTAAATTGTTATTTAAAACAATTTCCTCAGAAGTAGAATAACCATAAGAATAATAGAAAGCATAATCACCAATTCTAGTAATATTTTGCGGGAATCCTCTAATGTCTCCTATATAGCAGGAATAACACATATAATTAGGAATCTCTTTTAGTTTAGGTAAACCATTAAAAATAAGATTAATTCGGTGTCTAGAATCAAAACCCTCTTTGGTGTGGTCACTAACTCCAATATAAGCAAATGCATATTCACCAATTTCTTCTAAATTAGAATTTTCTTCAAATTCGATATTAGAAATATAATCAGCGGATCCTGGTTCAGCGTTAGGATATCTAAACGTATTGTAAAAGGCTCTTTCACCGATCTTAACAACAGTGGATGGTATTATTAATTTATTCTCTATTATTTCGGGGTCGGAAGACGTTGATGTTGCCAATATTTGATCGTTTTCAAAAGCAGAATCTCCAATTTCTACTACTCCTTCACCGAAGTCTAAGGTTTTAAGTCCAGTCTTATTACCATCTTCATCTTCACTAAAGCAATCTTTAAATGCAGAATTACCGATTATCTTGGTGCCGTTTAATTTAACATTATTAAGTTTAGTGCAACCGTCAAATGCTTCCGCACCAATTTCATCAACACCATCTTTTGGTAGAACAATCTCTTTTAAATTAGTACACTTTTCAAATGAATGCGCGCCAATTACCTTAATACCTTCTCCAAAAGTAACTTTTTCAATTGTTTTATTTTCAGAGAAAACTGAAGGACCAATATTACGTAAAGTATATTTTTGGCCATTAATCTCAACACTGCCGGGAATACGAATTTCTTTTTCATCCCATCCTTTTAAAATTTGAACTAAGAATAAATATTTATTTTTGCTACCGCATAAAGCTAATTGAAGATTATCAACATAAAACATCGAGCCGTCATTATATTCATAAATAATTGATGCTCCTGAATTTGCCCATTCATTATCCCAATCTCTCTTTTCAACTTGGCTTTCAGTCAAGGTAGTAGTAATAATTCCTGAAATGAAATTATTAAATACTAATTTACCCATATTATTAACTGAAGAAGGAATAGAGGCACGACTTGCAGAAATACAATTGCTAAAAGCATTATGCTTAATCTTAGTAACGCTATCAGGAATAGTGATCTTAGATAAGTTATAGCAACGTTCAAATGATTGTTTACCAATCGTTTTAATTGTATTAGGAATATTAAAGTTCTTTAATGCAATACAGTTATTGAATGCATAGTTACCAATTTCGGTAGCTTCGTTATTATTTATATTAATTTCTCTTAAATAACGGCAGTTACTGAACGCTCCTGGAGCGATAAATTCACCACCAGTGATAGTAACTTTATTTAAAGATGATGGAATTACAAATTCATAGAAATCAGTAGGCTCATCACCATATTCATCGCCTAAGCCATATGATTGCCATGTATAGGCTCCACCGCCTTCATACATTTCATCACCAAAGACATAACCAAATAGACCACCAATACCTTGGCCATCATAGGTATGACCAATGAATGGTAAAGTAATACTTTTTAATGAAGTGCAGGATTTAAATGCTCCTTTAGATATTTCTACTACTTTTTTACCATTAATAACGTTAGGAACTGTAATATTAGTAATCTTAGAACGATCTTGATTAGATAATGATGCTACGCAGACTCCACCTGGAACATCATAGGTAACTAATTTGCCTTCGGTTTCATTATTATTACATCCAATTAAAGGAGCGACAAATAGTAATGATAATGGAATTAATTTAATTTTATTAAATGTTTTCATAACTACCTCCTTACGCTACCTTTTCAAAAATAACTTCAGTACTGCCGATAGATAAAACAGAAGCAGCATGGCTAGTATCAACTTTATACTGATTTTCAACATTCGTTGGCACTAGTTTTATATTTCCATAAATAGTAATAGAATCAGAATCACTACCAGAAATATTAGCTTGCGTAAACCAAATTGTTTGTTCACTGGTCCAATCTTCGAAAACATTGCTGCCAAAAGTTAATGATTTCTTTTTATTAATAGGCAACTGGAAATGACTATCACCTTTGCCTAAATTTTTACATCCAGAGAATGCATAATCACCAAACGAAGTAACTTTTTCGGGCAATTGATAGTTATTTTCTATATTAGTGCCGATATTAACTAATTTTTCACAATCTTGGAAAGTAGAACGTCCTATTGAAATGCTAGTTGTTCTTTCTTCAAAAGCAACAGTAGCTAAATTAGTGCAACCTTTAAATGCATTTTCTGATATTGAAGTAAAATGAGACTTAATAGTGACACTAGTTAAACTAGTACAATTTGCGTACATAGAGGAAGTAATACTAGTTGTTTTTAAAGAAGTAGTCTCATCTTCAGTTAAAGAAGAACAGCCGTTAAAGATATTACTGGAAAAAGAGGTAACATTGCTAAGATCCCAATCAACTTTTCTTAATGCTGTGCACCCTGAGAAAATACTCCAACTAACACGAGTTAGTGGAGATAAATGATTTGAATCATTTCCAACAGTAACATTAACTAAATTAGTACAGTTTTGGAAACAACCAGAATCTAAATCAGTAACATTAGTAGGAATTATTAAATCATTATCACCGCTGTAACGCCCTAAGTTAGTGCAACCAGAGAAACAGCAATAACTTACTTGGGTATAATTATCGTTCTTGGGCAATTCTAAGTGTTCTATTTTTGAACAGCTAGCGAAGGCGTATCTACCAATAGTCTCAACCTTATCAGGAATAATTAAACTTTTAAATAAAGCATTATTGCAATTATAGAACGCATATTGACCAATTGATGTTAATTGCGATGGTTTCTCTGTAGTATCCTCTAATGTAATACCCCCAACAGTATTCCAGTTATAGAAAGCATAATCACCAATAGAAGTGACGTTATGACAAATCTTAACTCCAGCGGGCATATTTGGATAAGCATTATAGAAGGCATGATCACCTACATAGTTTAGATTTTCATTACGAACACTAAAGTAATTCATATAACAATTACTAAAAGAATAATCACCAAATGTTTTTGCGCCATCTGGTTGTGTGCCTAAATCAAAATTAATTCTAATCTTGCGTGAGTGAATACCGTCTGTAGTACGTACTCCACAGTTTTCAAAGACATGCTCTTTATATCCATCAATTCCTGCTTCATTTTCAACAGCAAACATAGGATATAGCAATGTAGTAGCGCCATCATCTTGTAAACGGAAACAATTTTTAAATGCACCTTCGCCTAAATAATTTATATTCTTATGAATTACAACTGCGCGTTCATTAGTAACAGGAGTAGGATCCTCGTCTGGACCCATCTTAACTTCCATTGTATGCTTTTCATAGCCTTCCATTAATCTCTCGCAATTTTCAAATGCATAATCACCGATTCGATTAATATTTTCAGGAATTTGAATACGAGCAATACGAGAACAACCATTAAATGCACGATTTTCAATTGTCTCTACATTCTTAGGAATTCTAACGCCACTAACGAATTTACCTTCAATCATGCAACCTTCTAATAAAGCGTCTTTTTCAAATGCTGAAACACCAATATATTTTAATGGAGTATCAATAGCACCTTCTCCATCGCCTTTCTCAGTATTATCAAAAGTAAATGATTTTAATTTATTACAGTTATAGAAAGCATTCGCGCCAATAGTCTCAACATACTTACCAATAGTTATTGTTTTAATATTAGTATTATCAGCAAATAGATTTGCACCGATAACTTTAATAGGATAAGTACCTTTACTAGTAACGATTTTATCAGGAATATTAATATCACTAACTTGCCATTTACCAGTCCATTGTAATAAGTGAGCGTATTCACTATTATTAGAATCTTCGCATACGGCAATTAAATAATTATCCGCGTAAATAATATTATCTAATCCATAACATACTGATACTTCTTTAGGTGCCCAGTCTTCTGCCCATCCACTAGGCTTTTCAGTGTCTTCAACTAAGATTGCACCACCTTGCATATTATAGAAACATTTAGTGTCAATCTTTGTAACCGAACTAGGAATAGTAACTTTACCTAGACTAATACAGTTAGAATAAGTTTCTTCTCCTAATGAATTAACAGTAGTAGGTAATTCCACTTCACGAAGAACATAGTTTCTAGAGAATGCTTTATACTTAATATCTTTTACAGTAGAAGGAATATCAAATTCATATAAGGATGAGCAATAATAGAATGCATATTCCCCAATTTCACTAGCGTCGTTATCTTTTATCTCAATAGATTGAATGTATTTACAATTAGAGAACGCTCCAGAAGATATCTTATTACCGCCATTAATAGTGACGTAATTTAAGTCTTGAGGAATAATAGCTTGATATTCTTGGTAATCAAGTGCATTAGTAGATTCTTCATCTACATATATTTGATAAGTGTAGGCACCTGCGCCTTCACTCATCTCATTACCAAAGACATAACCAAATAAACCTTCTTTACCAGTTGCATCAGCACTAGCGCCAATAAATGGTAAAGTTATCTCTTCTAGATTAGAGCATCCGCTTAAGGCACCTTCATTAATTGATATAACAGGTTTACCGTTATAGGTATTAGGAACAGTAATAGAAGTAATTAATGATTTATCTTCGTTACTAATACCAGTAACGGTATAACCATCTTTATCTTCTTTATATTCTATTGCAGCCTTAGTTAAATCAGGTTTAGTTAAGGCTTTATAAAGAAAATAGCCACCTACCGAACCAGCAGCAACTACAAATGCTGCGCCTAGTCCAACTGCTACACCTTTATGACTTCTACAATTAGAGTATAAGGTAAGATCATAATAAGAGTTTTTACCCTTTTTATTCGTTTTTAAAACTTTCGGGGTTTTTGAGCTTTTTTCTTTCTTTGCCATATAAGATACCTCTAAAGGTATTTTAACTTATAAGTTAAAGATAGGCAAATTAGGAGGAGGACTATATATTCTTATTAGTCTAAAATATTGGAAAAACAACTAAAATGGCATTAAAAAGTATTGGAAAAACAACTAAAATGGTATTAAAAAATATTGGAAAAACAACTATTAGGTGTTAAAATAGCAGGTAAGAAGGTACTTTTATGCTATATAGAAAAATAGAAAAAACACTAAATAATTACTACAACAACAAAAAAGGAAAAATTCTTGTTATAACCGGAGCACGCCAGATTGGTAAAAGTTTTATAATTCGTAATACAGCATCTAAAAGATTTAAAAATTATATCGAAATTAACTTAAAAGATGACTACGATAATAAACAATATTTCTCGCATATTCACGATATAAAATCCTTTTATATGCAAATAAGCGTAGAGTATGGCGATAAATTAGGAAATATTGACGATACTATAATCTTCTTAGATGAAATTCAAGTATACCCGCACCTTTTAACGTTACTAAAAGCTCTACGAAAGGATAATAAGTACCGATATATCGCGTCAGGATCTTTACTAGGAATTACTTTAAAGCATACTTTTATACCGATGGGGACCATAGAAGAGGCGAAAATGTATCCCCTAGACTTTGAAGAATTTTTAATTGCTAATGGAAGTAATGAATATTTAATAAATAATTTGCGCGATTCATTTTATAAATTAAAGCCAATTAACGAAGATATTCACAATAAAATTTTAAATTATTTTCGAAATTATTTAATTTGTGGAGGATTACCTGACTCCGTAAATGCATTTTTAGAAAACAACATTAAATCAACTCGTAAAAATCAAGAAGATACATTCCAATACTATCAAGATGATGCAGCGCAATATGATAATTTAAATAATTTAAAAATAAAAAGAATATACAGTTATCTTCCTTCCTATATGGAAAACAAAGTTAAAAGAATTAATTTTAAAAAAATCGAAAATAAAATAAACGCTAACTATATAAAATACGAAGACGAATTTGATTACTTAATATCTTCGGGAATAGCGCTTCCGACCAAAGCAATATCTAATCCTGTTTTTCCATTAAACGAATCGATGAGTAAAAATCTTATTAAGCTTTATTACAATGACGTAGGCATATTATCAAATTTATTATTTAAAGATAATATTAGAGTGCTTTTAGATGTAGAAAAGGGACATAATCTTGGTAGCATCTATGAAACAGCCGCTGCGTGTGAATTAATCGCCCATGGACATACACTATATTATTTTGATAGCAAAAAAGTTGGAGAAGTTGATTTTCTTATAAATGATTATGATTTATCATCTCCGGTTGCAATCGAAATCAAATCAGGAAAAGATATTAATAACTTCAGAGCAATTACTAGACTTATTAAAAATCCTTACAATATAAAAAAGGGTTATATATTTAGTAACAAAGGAATTATTAAAAAAGAAAATAATCTAATATATTTGCCAATATACATGATTATGTTCTTATAAAAAGACAAAAAAAGCTCCTCGTTTTTAATTCGAGGAGCGTTTTATTTATTATTATTTAATTATTTAAGGATATCAACGCCTGGAAGATGTCCGTCGTTTTCAATCATCTCAAGAGATGCTCCACCACCAGTAGAAACGTGGGAGAACTTATCTTTATAACCAAATTCTTTAATCGCTGCAGCGCTATCTCCACCACCACAAACAGAGAAGACATTATTTAAGTTCGCTACTGCTTTACAAATAGAAATAGTTCCTTCTTGGAAATCTTTTTGTTCAAATACTCCCATAGGACCATTCCAGAAGATCATCTTGGCTTTAGCAATTTCACTTGCGAATAATTCACGGGTCTTAGGACCAATATCCATACCTTGGAAGCCTTCAGGTATTTCTAAATCAACACCCTTCTTCTCAGTCCAACCTTCAAATGCATTAGCGACCATAGAGTCAACTGGTAATACAATCTTACCATTTGCTTCTTTATAGCAACGTTTAGCGTAGTCTAATTGATCATTTTCTACTGGAGAGGTTCCAATATTATGACCAAGAGCCTTTTGGAAAGTATACGCCATCGCACCACCAATTAAAATCTTGTCGCACTTCTTAAGAAGAGATTCAATAACTTTAATCTTATCGCTTACTTTTAGACCGCCTAAAATAGCGACATAAGGACGATCAGTAGACTTAACTTCAACACATCTCATTAAGTTCTCTACTTCTTTCTTAACTAGATACCCCATCGCTACTTGTTTACCTTCTTTCTTTAAGATTTCCGGTACTCCATAAGTAGAAGCATG
>JAZLFE010000037.1:0-4469 GCA_045615605.1 Bacilli bacterium
CATCAATGATATTCTTTTCTAATTTATATGAAGGGATGCCGTAACGCATTGCACCGCCTGGATGAGCTTCTTTCTCAAACACGGTTGGAGAATATCCTAAGGTTGCTAGATAATAAGCACATGATAATCCTGCAGGACCCGAACCGATAATAGCAATCTTGTCTTTCCATTTTCCTCTATTGGTGGATAAAACCACAGGAGGAATATAACGCGTCTCCTTATTTAAATCAATTTCGGCAATAAATCTTTTTACCGCTTCAATGGCTAGAGGTTCATCAATTTGTCCTCTAGTACATGCATCCTCGCATGGATGGTTACATACACGACCACAGATTGCGGGGAATGGATTTTCTTTTTTAATTAATGCTAATGCCTCATCGTATTTGCCTTCAGCGGCTTTCTTTAAATAGCCTTGAACTGCTACGTGAGCAGGACATGCCGTCTTACATGGTGATGTACCAGTCGTGTGACAATTAATTCTATTTTTATCACGATAATCTTCGGTCCATTTATCCTTACCCCATTTAACATCATCAGGTAATTCTTGTTTTGGATAAGTAAGTTCTTCACCTTTTTTATTGCAGAGTTTTTGACCAAGCTTAAGCGCTCCAGCGGGGCAATATTCAACGCACCTACCACATGCAACGCATTTAGTCTTATCAACGTTTGCGACAAATGAAGAACGTGACATATTCGGGGTATTAAATAATTGTGATGTTCTTAAAGCGTTACATACTTTAACGTTGCAATTACAAATTGCGAAGATTTTATCTTCACCATCAATATTAGTAACTTGGTGTACAAATCCGTTATCTTCTGCACGTTTAAAGATTTCCATCGCTTCTTTGTAGTCAATGTGGCGACCACGATTAGTTTCTACGACGTAATCCGCCATATCGCCAACCGCAATACACCAATCATTAAAGTCATCCGCGCATCCTTCTTCAAGTTTTCCTCTACCTAAACGGCAAGAGCAAATAGAAGCGCTAATATGCCCTTCGTATCTTTTTAACCAATAGGATATTTTTTCAATATCAATGGTCTTATTTTCCATTTCAATTGCCTTCTCAACAGGAATAACGTGCATTCCAATACCTGCTCCTCCTGGAGGTACCATTGCAGTAATATGTTCAAGTGGTAAGAAAGTCATTCTTTCAAAGAACATTGCGAGTTCTGGATGTTTTTCGATTAAGTAAGTAGACATATTAGTGTATTCACCAGAACCAGGTACAAATAAAGGAACCCAATAACGGCGATCTTCACGATTGTATTTAGCGTCTTTTATAGGTCCATCTTTGGTGTATTTATCACCATAGTCATATTCGATTAATCCAAATAAAGATAATTTATCTAGTAATTCATCAAGGCTTTTATCGTCTTTAGTGTAATGATGTTTTTTGTTCCACTTATGGAGTAATTCGTAAGAGCGAAACGCTCTAACGGTCATAGGTTTCTTAGAAACCATCTTTAGCAATAAGTCTAATGAAGCTTCACGAGTATCTTTATCCATCTCATCTTCAAAAATACATGCTGGTCCCCAATACTCAGGATCGTTAGTAGTAATACCTTTAATTTTTGCAGGAATACGGTCAGTAATCTTGCGCATTAATTTAATTAATTTTGGATTAGGATTAGTGTCTCCTAAATGTTTTGGTTTGTATCTTTGTGACATCTCTGGCATAAAAATCACTCCTTAATAACTTTATTAATCTCGATGCTTAAATAATCAGCGAGTTCATCAATGTTTTCGTCTTTCAACGCTGAAACTTTAATAATCTTAGTGTTTGGGTTTCTCATGTGAACATTCTTTTCTACTTTATCTAAAGAGAAATTAAAGTAGGGTAGGACATCAATTTTATTGATAACAACTAAATCAGTAACCTGAAACATAAGTGGATATTTCAATGGTTTATCATCTCCCTCAGGTACGGAGAGGATCATCATATTCTTGTGTGCTCCGGTATCAAATTCTGCCGGACAAACAAGGTTGCCAACATTCTCAATAATAATTAAATCGTAGTGTTCTTTTAATTCATCTAAACCTTGTTTGGTCATGCCTGCATCAAGATGACACATACCACCTGTATGAAGCTGAATAGCATGAGCATTAGTTTCTTCTAATATCTTGTTAGCGTCTACATCACTATCAATGTCAGCCTCCATAACTGCTACTTTGAATTGTTTAGTTAATCTTTTGAGTAATTGAACTAATAAAGTAGTCTTTCCGCTTCCTGGCGAAGACATTAAATTCAATAAAAATGTTTTCTTTTCTTTTAGAGTTTTTCTTAAATTATTTGCGTCTATTTCGTTAGACTTGAATACATTTTGTTTTATTTCAATAATTCTAGCTTTATCCATAATTTGTTATTATAAATAACATTATATACGAAAATTAAGAATGTAAATAATGCATAGTAAACAAATATGGTAAGATTATATTATTAAATATGATCCCAAAAAATGCTTTCAGCATTAATAAACCTCAAAGAGATAATTCATTATCTTTTTTAAATATAATAAGGATTATTTGCGCATTTGGGATTTTCTTAATTCATTTTAAGCCTAAAGTTTCTGAAATTTCAGGAACTGGGTTAATAGATTTTTTCACTAGTAAAATTCTACCAGTTGAATTTTTCTTTGTTATTAGTGGATTGATGTTTATTGTTGCTTATTATCCGAAAATGATGAATAACCAATTGTCCAATAAAAAATTTATTTTAAATCGAATTATCCGATTTTATCCTCTTATGATTACAACGGTATTTTTGAATTATATTGGTCTTGTTGGCATGCATTTTATTAACGGCATCGCTATTCCAAGTGCACTTGAATTATTTGTTTCAATGTTTTTTGGGGCTAGTGTGATTTTTACAGGGAAACTTGGCGATCAATTAAATGGACCTGCTTGGTATTTAGGTGTGATTATGTTGTGTTACTTAGTGTGTCTCCTAATTGTTTATATAAATAAAAAAACTAAATGCCGCTATTTTTTCTTAATCCCAGTTGTTTGTGCGGTTCCTATTCTTATAATCGCTCCTAATTTTCCTTTTATTAATTTTCATGTGGCTAGAGGTTTTTTCTGCTTTTTCTTGGGAACCGCATTAGGATTGTTTCTAACAAAATTCACACTACTAAAAAACAAATATCAAATTTCGATAAGGGTTGTTTGTTTTGTGATGATAATTACATATTTTGTTCTTCGATATACGATTAATAAATTTTATATTCCTATGGAAATATTGTTTCCAGTAATGGTTGCCTCGCCAATTATAATTGCGTTTTATAAATTAGATAAAGTGAATAAGGTTTTTGCAATTAAGCCATTTAGTTATTTAGCTAAAATTTCATTTGATTTTTATATATGGCACTGGTTAGTTGCGAGCGCGTTTGGTTGTCTCTCTTTTAGCGGTTATTGGGTTTTATTATTTATCGCTATTATAGTTGCCTTAATTGTTGCGGCTATATCTAATATTGTTTTCGGCAAATATTTAACTGGATATTTATATAAATTAACTTCTAAGATAAAATAACACACATGGATATTGAATTATTTAATTATGATTTGCCGTTAGAGTTAATCGCTCAATCTCCTGCGGATAAACGTGATAACTCTAGATTATTAGTGATTAACAAATCTAATCATACTTATGAAGATAAGCGTTTTTATGACATCATAGATTACCTAAGAAAAGGTGATGTTTTAGTAAGAAACAACACTAAAGTATTACCAGTAAGGTTATTTGGGGAGAAAGAAGAAACACATGCGAAAGTTGAAGTGCTATTGCTTAAAGAAACTAGTAAAGATGTTTATGAATGCTTATGCGGCAATGCTAAGGTTATTAAAGTTGGTGTGAGAATAAAGTTTTCTAATAAATTAGTGGGGGAATGTCTTGAAGTCAAGGATGAAGGCATTCCAGTAATTAAATTTATATACACTGGCATTTTTATTGAAATATTAGAGGAAATTGGGCATATGCCATTGCCCCCATATATTAAAAAACAAATTGTTAGTAATAATCGTTATCAAACCGTGTATGCGAAGGTTGTTGGGAGCGCTGCGGCGCCTACTGCAGGATTCCATTTCACTAACGAATTATTTGAGAAAGCTAAAAAGAAAGGTGTAGAAATACTTGATGTAACCTTGCAAATTGGTCTTGATACTTTTAGGCCTGTTAAAGTAAAAAATACCAACGATCATCATATGCATAGCGAGTATTACGAAATTAGTAAAGAAGTCGCGGATAAATTAAATACTGCTAAAAAAGAGCATAGGCGAATTATTGCGGTAGGTACTACTTCAACCAGAACCCTAGAAGCTAACTTCACTGAATATGGTAAATTTATTTCTACAAAAGAGAATACTGATATCTTTATTTATCCTGGATATAAATTTAAAGCGATTGATGCTTTAATCACTAACTTTCATTTACCTAAATCAACTTTAGTGATGTTAGTAAGCGCGTTTATGA
>JAZLFE010000038.1:0-14907 GCA_045615605.1 Bacilli bacterium
AGAAGGAAACTTAATTGAAGCGGGTTATGCTTATTCTTTAGTGAAAGAATATGACCGCAAAGCAATAAAAGGACTTAAGTCTCGTATTAAAGAATGGGACTATTATTATGTTGGCAACAAGGATTATGGTGTAGCATTTACGGTCGCTGATAATTCATATATGTGGATGGTCAGTGTTTCCTTTTTAGATTTTATTAATAAAAAAGAAATTACTAAATCTCCGATGGGATTTTTCTCTTTTGGCAAATTAAAAATGCCATCAACTTCTAAAGTTGGCGATGTCATTTTCAATAGAAAAGGAATAAGTTTTAAGTTCCTTCACGAGAATGGAGTGAGACATTTAATTGTAGCTTTGGATAATTTCACTAAAGATAAAAAGAAATTTGAAGCGGATTTAATATTAGAAGAGACTAATAAAGATAGTATGGTAATAGTTACTCCATTTAATAAACCACGTCATTTTTATTACAATCAAAAGATTAATTTATTAAAGGCAAAAGGAAATGTTAAAGTAGGTGAGCAAACTTATAACTTTGATGATTCTTATGGTGTACTAGATTGGGGTAGAGGCACTTGGACTTACGAAAATACTTGGTATTGGAGCAGCGTTAATGCAATTTATGAAGGTAAACGCATAGGATGGAATTTAGGTTACGGATTTGGGGACACTAGTAGAGCAAGTGAAAATATGTTCTTCTATAACGATAAAGCCTATAAACTCCATGATGTCGTATTTAATATCCCTGAAAATAAAGGTGATTATGACTATATGTCTAATTGGACTATGACCTCGCTTAGCGGAGATATTAATATAATCTTTAAACCAGTTCTTGATCGTTTTAGCGATACAAACGCTTTATTAATAAGAAGTAAACAACATCAAGTGTTTGGGTTATTTACTGGTAATATTAGAATTAATGGTGAAGAAATTCACTTTGAAAATATTCCTGGATTTGCTGAAAGAGTTTTTAATAAATGGTAAAAGATTTAATTTCAATAATTGTTCCTTGCTATAATGTTGAACCTTATTTAGATGATTTGTTTTCAAGTTTTGATAATCAAACTTATAAAAAATTTGAGGTGATTTTTGTTAATGATGGTTCAACTGATAACACTTTAGCAAAATTAATTAAATATTCTAAAAACAGAAAAAACGTTTTAGTAATTAATCAAAAAAATTCTGGTGTTCAAAATGCAAGGAATAATGCGTTATTACTTGTCAGAGGTGAATTCGTTTGTATATTTGATCCAGATGATATTTTTCATCCAGATATTTTAAAAATTTTACATGACGCTATAGTTTATACAGATTCTGATGTTTCAATTTGCAATTATAAAAAAATTCCGCATTCATATAAATATAGAATTATCACAAAAAAAGTTTGTAAATTTAAGAAAATTTTGATTGGGAAAGATGATGTTATGTCAGGACTACTTTCAATGCCGACGAGAGCTCCTTGGAACAAGATGTATAGAACAAAAATTATTCAAAGCATGAAAGAATATCCTAATGTTTTTAATTCAAAATGCTTTTTTGCTGATGATTCATTATTTTGCTCTAATTATTTTTCTAATTGTATTAAAAGCGTATACGTTAAAAATAAACTTTATTATTGGCGTCAAAGAAGTGGCAGCATCACTCACGGAACCTTTAATAATAAATTACTCACTATTTATATGAATGAACAATATTTGAATACTTTAGACAAAGATGTATATAAAATTACACAGAATTATATTAAATCTAGCGCTTGTTTAGATAGCATGGGTCTTATTAATAGAATTTATTACACAAAAAATAAATGTAATAAAGATGACGTTTTGCATGTTTATAATAAATATCGCGATAATTTAAAATATGTAATTAGAGGTAAACTTTATAATATTCCTTATCGTTTTGGCACCATGTTTACTAAACCTGTTATGTATTTAATGATTCGTAAACATTTGAAGTAGTTTAATTTGCATTAATTGTATCCCTTTGTTATACTCTTACTCGTATCGCGGGGTAGAGCAGTCTGGTAGCTTGCCAGGCCCATAACCTGGAGGTCGATGGTTCAAATCCATTCCCCGCAACCAGAATATATAGATGCATTAAGTTGCATCTTTTTATTTTTTGATATTATAATATAACCAGGGGGGCTTAATAAGACCACCCAATAGATCGGGACAGAGATCTAAAACACTGTCCAAGAAGTGGTGGCGCACGTTAAAACGCTTTTTTTATTGTATGGAAAATGAATTTAAAAAAAGAATTAAATCACAATTGATTATCGCTTCACGCGCTTATTTTAAATTGATTAATAAAGTTATTATTTTAAAATCTGAAAACTTTATAAATAAAAAGATGTATTATTTAGCATTTGATAAGACAAACTTTCTTCATTTAACAGGAGTAATTACATCATTAAGTCCTAAAATCTTTTTCGAAAAATGCTTTAAAGGAATAATAGAAAGTGATGATTTTTCTTATAATAAGTTTCGAAATAAAGGTACCATAAAGTCAAAAATGAAAAACATTATTTTTATTGATAAGTTATTTGATAATACTGTTTATGTTCAAGAAGATTTTGTTAAAAATCGTATTAGTTGTAAATTAGCTACATCCAATAAAAAATACACCCTAGGTTTTACAGGCGGAAAGTGGAGATTATATCCTAATACTTTATTAGATAATGATCACCTTGATAAAAATAGACTCATTGTCGAAGTAAAACCAACTGTAGAATTAATTAAAATTAATTAAATTATTAATAAAGATTATTTCTTTAAATTTCTTTTATTTTAAATAATTCTTGCTTATAATAGAGATACCTAAAAATTAATCGATATATTCGAAAAGAGAGATTTTATAATGAACGAACACATTCATGTATTTATGCTCGGCGGTCTTGATGAAGATGGAAAGAATTTAACCGTCGTAGAAATTGATGATGATATTTTTGTCCTAGATGCAGGTATTAAATATCCTGATAAATCTACTCCAGGAATTGACTACATTATCAGTGATTATTCTTATTTAAAGGAAAATAAGAATCGTATCAAAGCCTATATTATTAGTCACGGTCATGATGATCAATTAGGTGCGATAGCCTATATGGTTAAAGATTGTCCTGCTCCTATTTATTGCTCTGATGTTACTAAGATGCTTATTGAATCATTTGTAAGTCACGTTAATAGTGATGTTAATTTAAATTTTAATGTAGTTAAACCTAGTAGTGTTGAATCAATTAATGGTCATACCGTTAGATTCTTTGCTACTTGTCACAATATGCCAAGAAGTTTTGGTGTCGCAATTGAGACTAGTGCAGGAAATATTATCTATACGGGTGATTTTATTATTGAAAATAATAGTTTTAAGAATTTCTCTTATGATACTAACGCAGTGGCAAGAATAGCTGAAAAACCTACATTATTATTAATGTGCGAGTCTACCTACGCAACGCGATCAGGATATACAACTCCTAATCATCGATTAACTCCTCATTTAATGAATTTCTTTGAACACGATGCTAAAGGAAGAATATTTATTTCTGTCTTTGCGACTAATGCATTCGCTATAGCAGAAATTATTAAACTTTCTATTATGTATAATCGTAAGATATGCGCTTATGATAAAGAAACTTATGCTTTATTAAAGCGCTTAGAGTCTATTGAAGAATGTGCAATACCAAGAAATTATGAATTAAGTATTGAAGACATTAACCGAGTTAAAGATAGCGATGTTGTGATCCTTATGACGGGATTTGGTAAAGCCTTATATAATAAGATGAACCGTTTCTCTAAGGGTAATGGTACCGCAAGAATTAATTTTAAAGAGACTGATACCTTTATTGTTGCCGCGCCTACCGCAAATTATTTTGAAGTCCTTGGAGCGTCTACTCTAGATAATCTGTTTAGAACCGGCATGAATGTTCATAATGTATCGCGTAAAGAATATTTAAGCATGCATCCTTCTGAAGAAGATATTAAGAGCATGTTATCTTTATTTCATCCTAAATATTTTGTGCCAATTAAGGGCAGCTACCGTAATATGATCGCTAATGCGATGATTGCCTATAATATGGGAATTAATTTATCGCATAATAATATTTTTGTTTTAGAAAACGGCTTAGTGCTTGATATTAATAATGAAGCTGCAAGGATGCTTCCTAACACTCAAGCAGTACCTACTGGTATTGTTTTAATTAACGGTAAGAATTTAACTAGTTCAGCGAATGAAGTATTAAGCGAAAGACTTAAACTTGGTGAAGACGGAACTATTATCGCTAGTGTTGGTATTGATTCTAAGAATCATAAAATTATTACTACTCCTGAAGTAAATCTATTTGGCGTTACTTGTCAAAAAGATATTAAAACCGTTGCTCGTTTAGTGAGCAATGAACTTACTAATGTACTTAATGAATTCCTATTAGGGAATTATAATAAATATGTAGTTAATCAAGCGGTCGTAGACCGTTTGAATAAATTACTTCATAAGGAAATAGGTAAAGAACCATTAGTGGTTCCAATTATTACGGATATTAATTAATTATGGATAGTCTAAACCCAATTAAAATGAGTAAAATTAAAACTGTTATTGGTCTATCCTTTATTTTATTTGGCGTTTTAGCTCTTATTGATGTTGGCTACATTATCCAATCAATAGTAATGGCGTTTACCTTTATCTTTGGTTTAGTCGCTTATTGGATATTGTTTCCGCTTTTAATCCTTATTGGATTATATTTAATTATTAAAAGAAAAGATGAAACTAAATTTAAACTTAATTCTATTATTATAGGAATCGGTTTATTAATATTCTCTTTATTAATTTTATTCACAGCGATTCCTTATAAAGACGAAATTCAATTCACTAACTTTAATCAATTATTTATGGATAGTTATCTTAAGTCGATCCCAATTAGTGAATTCACTAATTATCATCGCTTTAATCCATTAAGTGCATCTATCGGTGGAGGATGGTTTGGTCATTTATTTGCGGGGCTACTTTCTTTTATTACTTATGCTGGTACTTTAATAAGTGGAATCCTCTTTTTACTTATTGCTTTAGTACTTATATTCCATAAACAAATAAAGAAATTATTTAATTTTATTAATATTAAATTAAAGGCTAGAAAAGATAATAAAATTAATCACGCTGATAGTGAAGAATCTTTAGATATTATCGAGCAAGCAATTGATGAAGCGCCTAGAAGTAGAAAAGAAGATGAAGCAATTAATAAAGTAAATTTTGATGAAGACAATAAAGAAGATTCTACTTTAGAAAAGGCTAATTTATTTAGTAGTGATGAAGCGCCTATTATGAATGATATTAGACGTCCTATAAGCGTTGATAATAACGCACCTTTATCTACTCCAAATATTTTTAATGATAGTAGTGAGGATGTTAACCCTATTAAAGAAGAGAAAATCTTGCGTCCCTATGTATTACCTTCCTTAGACTTATTAAAAGATTATGAGAACGGTGACATCGTTAAGAAAAATGAAGAAAGTTGTGCGAATAACGAAGTTATTATTAACGCTACTTTTCAAGCTTTAAAAATAGGTGCAAAGGTTATCGGTCATACAATAGGCCCACGCGTTACTCGTTATGATGTTCAAGTAGATGCTAATTCATCAATTCAAGCGATACCTCGTTATGTCTCAGATATATCGCAAAGATTAGGAGGAGTACAGGCGCGTTTTGAAGCGATTGTACCAGGTAAAATTACTTCTGGATTAGAAGTTCCTAATAAGGAATCTTCTATTATTGGATTTAAAGAGATAGTATCAGTCCTCCCTAAAGGAGAGAAGAATCGTTTAATGATTCCTTTTGGTAAGAATATTACTGGAGAAATTAAATATGCTGATTTAGCAAAATTCCCTCATTTATTAATTGGTGGTGCAACTGGTTCAGGAAAATCAGTATTCGTGCATTCACTAATTATGTCATTAATTATGCGAAATACACCTCGAGAAGTTAGATTACTTCTTATTGATCCTAAGCGTGTAGAATTTACTCACTATAAGAATTCTCCATTTTTACTTTGTCCAGTAGTTACAGATCCTAAGAAGGCTAAAGTAGCATTAGAAAAAGTAGTAGAAGAAATGGAAAGACGTTATGGCTTATTTGAAGCGAGTATGACTAATAATATTCTCTCTTATAACCTAAAGTTAGCGGATAAGCCTAATGACATTCTTCCTTATATAGTAGTTATCGTTGATGAGTTCGCTGATTTAATCCAACAAAATAAAAAGATTGATTTAGATATTGCGAGAATTACCGCTAAAGCAAGAGCAGCGGGTATTCATCTAATTATTGCTACTCAACGTCCTAGTGTTGATGTTATCACTGGTGTTATTAAATCTAACTTACCAGTTCGTGTTGCCTTATCAGTTCCTGATATGGAATCTTCTAAAACAATTATTGGGGGTATGGGAGCAGAACAATTACTTGGTAATGGAGATATGTTAGTGAGCTGTCCCCAAATTCAAGCGAACGGTAATGTACGTGCGCAAGGATGTTATGTAACTGATGAAGAAATTGATAAAGTAGTAAACTTTATTAATTCACAAAGAGAACCAAATTACGATCCTCATTTTATGGATTTAGAAGATCATACTGTTCAAGAGGTTAAAAGCGAAGACACTAAATTAAGCGCAGCAGACGCGAAGAAGTTACGTGATGAGGAATTATACCAATTTGTAAAAGAACAAGTCTATAAACGTGAATACACTTCAATTTCAACTATTGAAAGAGAAAACGGAATTGGATTCACTCGTGCTGGTAGATTATTTAAGCGTTTACAAGATGAAGGTTTAGTCTCTTTAGATAGTGAAGCCTCAAAGGGTAGTAAAGTAATTAAAGAAAATTTCCATTTTGAAAAAAGCGAAGAGAAAATTGATAGCGAAGAATTAACTACTGTTACCCCGAATTTGGAGAATTAAAATGGAAAGATTTGTTGAAGCTAAACTGATAGATTTTAAGACTATTCATGTTTCTATTTCAGGCGCTAATAAAGACATGAATTATATTTTTACTTTAATAGTAAAGAGTGATTTACGTTTTAAAATGGACGGGGTAGCGATTAAAAAAAGCGATGAACGAGTTGTCTATGAATTTAAATTAGATCAAGATTTACCTCTAGGATATGATTATCATGTCGCTATTACTAACATCGGAATTTATCCACTTAACGTTAATAATCTCGCTTCACTTCCTGATTTTGATAATCGCTTTGCTTATGATGGAGATGATTTAGGCGCTACTTATACACGTAAAAAAACTTCTTTTGCTGTGTGGGCTCCTTTAGCGAGTCAAGTAATATTAATACTTGATGATAAAAAACATTTTGAAATGAAACGCACTGATAAAGGCGTATATCGTGTTAGTGTTGATGGTAACTTAAAAGGTCATTTTTATAATTATTATGTCACTAATAGTGGAGTCTCTACTAAAACAGTAGATCCATATGGCAAGGCTTCTACTTTAAATAGTAGAAATAGCGTTATTCTTGATTTTAATAACTATAAGATTAATATGCATGATAAACATCCAGAGAAAATGAATTCTTATTTAGATGCGATTATTTATGAGACTCATGTTAGAGATATCACTATTGATCCATCTACTAACATAGTTAATAAAGGTAAATTCTTAGGATTAACTGAAGTTAATAGAACTAATAAGGATGGTTTACCTGTCGGTTTTGATTATATTAAAAGTTTAGGAGTTACCCATGTTCAACTTCTACCGATTTATGATTACGCAACCGTAGATGAAGAGCATCCAGATAAATCCTATAACTGGGGTTATGATCCAATTCAATATTTTGTACCAGAAGGTAGCTTTGCTAGTGATTTAAATGATCCATCTAGTAGAATAAAAGATTTATTAGCGCTTATCTCTCACTTCCATAAAAATAAGATTCGTGTAGTAATGGATGTAGTATTTAATCACGTATATGAACATCAGCATTCTTCTTTAGAAGCAACTGTGCCAAATTATTATTTTAGACGTACTAAAGAAGGTATCTACTTTAATAGCAGTGGATGTGGTAACGATATTGCTAGCGAAAGAAAGATGGCGAGAAAATTAATCATTGATGTATGTAAATGGTGGGCGACTTATTATCACGTTGATGGATTTAGATTTGATTTAATGGGAATTATCGATGCTGATACAATTAACGAATTAAAATATACTATTTTATCTTTCCGTCCAGGTTTTATGTTTTATGGCGAAGGATGGAATATGATGAGCGGTTATAATCTAGTATTAGCGAACTCCGATAACGCTAATAAAGTACAATTTGTATCTTTCTTTAATGATTTTTATCGAGACGTAGTAATAGGTAAACCTAATGATCACATTTGGGGTTATTCATTAAATAGTAATGAACAACATCAAAATTTTAAAGAAGCTATTACAGGTTGTAGTTTTAATTTCAATAAACCATCACGTTTTAATCATGTATCTTGTTCTGTTAATTTTATTGAATGTCATGATAATCACACCTTATACGATAAGATGAAAATACTTCGTCCTGAATTAAATGAAGAAGAAAGACTAAAAAGAGTTAGCTTTGCTAATTCTTTAGTCCTTTATTCTTTAGGTATTCCTTTCATTCATATGGGTCAAGAAATTGGTTTATCTAAAGGACTTAAAGATAATACTTATAATTCTGGTGATGCATTTAATTACTTTAATTATTCACTTCTTAAAGATAGAAGTTTTATGTTAGATGAATTTAAAGAAGCGGTTAAAAATCGAAAAGAAATTCGTTATTTTCACGAAGTGAATATGAATTCATTAGATCGTAATGGAATAATATATGATTTAGAGAATAACGGAATCTTATTTAAGATTAAAAGTCGTTACGGAAAAGACTTAAATTTTAAAGATATTAATATATTTATTAATCCAAGTGATAAAACGATATGCTACAATAAAGATAACACAACTATTGTTGTGCCTCCTATTTCTATAAAGGTAGAAAAAAATGATTAAACCGCACATTATTAGAGCAGCATTTATCTTAGGACCTAAAATTTTATTAGCGCGTTTAACCTGGATGAGAAAATATTCTCATAACCCAAATAAATATCCAATTGAAGTAAGATATAAAAAAGTTCGTCAATTAATAATTAAGATACTCGATACTTTAAAATTAGATATAAAGGCGATTAATTTAGATTATTTAAATAAGCACGAAGGTTCTTATTTAGGTTTATCTAATCACCGTCATGCCTTTGATCCACTTCTTTATATTTATTTAAGCGAGAAACCAATTAGTTTCTTAGCAAAAAAAGAGGCTTTTAAAATGCCTTTTGTAAAACAAATAATGAAATCAATTGACGCTTTTAGTATCGATCGAGAGGATATTCTCCATCAATTAAAATTATTTAAAGACATCGCTTCTAGACTTGAGAAAAACGATTTATCATATTTCATTTTTCCAGAAGGAACTCGTCAAAAGAATTTATCTTTAGTATCTACTCTTCCTTATAAAGATGGAGCGATTAAACCAGCGTATTGGGCAAAGAAAGATATTATCTTTGTATCAATGTATGGTAGTGAAGTTATTACTAAAAAGAAAGTTGATGGCTTTAAGAAAAGAAATATTACCTTCTACGTTAATGAACCAATTAAATTTAAATCAATTGAAAATAAACCTACGACCGAAGTGATGCCGCGTATAGAAAAATTAAGTAATAAAAATTTGATTACTTCTCATCAAGAAAATATTTCGCGTAATTTAAAATAAATTACTTTTGACCATAGTAAGCGTTCTTACCATGTTTTCTAAGATAATGTTTATCAGATAAATATTGATCAATTCTTTTAACTTTAGGATTTAGTGTTAAAGTTAAGAAGTTCATCTTAGCGACTGCTTCTAATGTTACAGCATTTTTAACCGCTTCGTGTGCATCTTTACCCCAGGCAAATGGACCATGAGATTGTAGTAAGATAGCGGGGGTCGCAATATAATCGATATGACGTCTATTAAATTCTTTAATAATCGCTTTACCAGTATTAGCTTCATAAGCATCTTTAATTTCTTTAGCGCTTAATTTTTTTGCACAAGGAACATTATTAAAGAAAGTATCAGCATGCGTTGTTCCTAAAGGAACGATATCCATTCCGGCTTGTGCGAACGATGTCGCAAAAGTTGAATGAGTATGGACAATACCATTTATCTTAGTGAATTTTTTATATAACTCATAATGGGTAGGAGTGTCACTACTAGGATTAAGTTTTCCTGATACTTTTTTACCAGTTTTAAGTGACATAACGACCATGTCTTCTGGTTTCATTGTCTCATAAGAGACTCCACTAGGCTTAATAACAAATACACCTAATTTACGATCACACATAGAGACGTTACCCCAAGTTAAAATCACTAAACCGTTCTTAACCAAGTTAAGATTTTCTTGATAGACAATTTTCTTTAATTCATTAATAGTCATAACTTATCTCCTATTTTATCGCTTCTTTTTCTACTGCTAAATATTTTTTATAACGTTCTAGGTATTTATTAAATCCAATAACATCATCTTTCTTTGCTTTTAAAGTAATCACTTTAGCGCCTTTAAACACTTTATTTGATAAATAGTCCTCTAAGGATTCATTAC
Organism: Bacilli bacterium; assembly: GCA_045615605.1. GTDB lineage: Bacteria > Bacillota_I > Bacilli_A > RFN20 > CAG-826 > UB1719. Next base: position 10,615 of record JAZLFE010000038.1, read on the forward strand.
TCTTCTTATTAATTGAATAATTCGCTAAAATCGCCATACCATATGGTCCACCTTCTCCCGCTGAAGAGAGTAAACTTACCGGAGCGTTAATCGCGCTTGATAAAATTTCTTGAGCGACTTTAGGAGTCTTAAATAAGCCTCCATGACCATAGATATTAGTGATCTTAATCTTCTCTTCTTTAGTTAAGATATCTAATCCAATCTTAAGAGTAGCAAGACTTGATAAAATATTATTTTTCATAAAATTAGCGAGATTAAAGTTAGCGTCTGGTTCTCTAATTAATAATGGTTTACCTTTATTAATTTTACTAACGCCTTCACCAGAATAATAATTAAAACTAGTTATTCCATTTGCGTCTTTATCTGCTTTAAGAGATTCATTAAATAATTTAGTAATTAATGTAGATTTATCTACTTTCATTCCATTAAGTGTTAATACTTCAGAGAATAAATTTACCCAAGCGTTAATGTCGCTAGTGCAGTTATTACAATGTACCATTGCAACTGGATTTCCGCTTGGAGTAGTAACCATATCAATTTCTTGATGAACTCCTAATTTTTTATTAGTTACTATCATCGCAAAATCACTAGTACCTGCACTTACATTACCCGTATTAACTTTGACACTATTAGTAGCGACCATGCCAGTACCAGCATCTCCTTCACAAGGACATACTTTAATATTTTTAATATTAGTATTTAAGAATTTCATTCCTTCTTTAGTGATAATAGAAGTAGATTCTCCAGCAACTTTTACTTTTGGTAATACATCTAATAATTTCCAATTCACTTTACCCTTAATTAAATTATTAAATTTATTAACCATCTTTATATCATAATTATGAGTTTTAGAATCAATCGGGAAGATGCCACTAGCTTCTCCTATTCCTACTTCATGTTTACCGGTTAAACGGTAATGGATATAACCCGCTAATGTAGTGATATAACTTATATCTTTAATATGTTTTTCTTTATTTAATATTGCTTGATATAAATGAGCGATTGACCATCTTTGAGGAATATTAAAATTAAATAATTTAGTTAATTTATTAGCGGCTACTTCAGTAGTAGTGTTTCTCCAAGTTCTAAAAGGTACTAATAGATTATCGTTTTTATCAAACGCTAAATATCCATGCATCATGCCGGATACTCCCATTACATCAATCTGGTTTAATTCTTTTTTATATTTTTTACGATAATCAATTAATAAATTTTTAAAACAAGTTTTAACTCCATTATGGATATCTTTAATATCATAAGTCCAATATCCATTAACAAGTCTATTCTCCCAAGCAAAATCTCCTTGAGCGATAATTTTAAAATTATCGTCAATTAAAACGGCTTTAATTCTAGTTGAGCCGAGTTCTAATCCTAAAGAATATTTCATTTAATTTATCTCTTATCAAATAATTCTAATTCACATTTAAGTGAAGCATAAGTTGTATCTTTATTAATATAGACAAATTCCATATCAAGTAGATCGGCTAAATCACGTAACATATCTGCATCGGCGTCCATACTTAAAACTGTATGATGTGCGCCTCCAGCAAGAATCCATAGCTTCGCTCCATCTTTTAAATTAGGCATTGCTTTCCATAAGACTCTAGCGGTAGGAAGATTAGGCATAGAATATGGTGATTTAACTACTTCAATATCTTGAACAATCATTCTAAAACGACCACCTAAATCAATAATTGAGGTAACAGTAGCCTTGCCCGGTTTTCCTTCAAATACTAAACGTGCAGGATCTTTTTGATTCATTCCTATTCCTAAGTGATGAGTTTCAATTCTAGGCTTTTTAGCCGCTAAAGAAGGACAAACTTCAAGCATATGCGCTCCTAAAGAGAATTCTTTACCTTTAATTAAGTTATAAGTGTAATCTTCCATAAAGGAGGTCCCGCCTTTCATTCCTTTAGTCATCATTTTAATGATGTGAGTTAACGCTGAAACTTTCCAATCGCCTTCGCCACCATATCCATATCCTAATGACATTAGATGTTGACTAGCAAGACCTGGAAGTTGTTCCATTCCGTATAAATCTTCAAATGTATTTGTGAACGCACCTGCATGATTTCTATCAAGCATCTTTTTAATCGCAATTTCTTCTTTCGCCTGATATTTAACTAAGTCTAATTTCTTAGTCTTAATATCATATAAAGATTTATAAGTATTCATTAAAGTAGTGATTTCTCTATCACTTACTTTATTCATTTCTTTTACTAAATCTCCTACTGCCCAAGTATTTACTTGCCAACCAAATTTAATTTGGGCTTCTATTTTATCGCCTTCTGTTACTGCAACATTTCTCATATTATCACCAAATCTAACGACATTAAGATTTTGAGAGACATTATAAGCATAGGCGACACGCATAAAGTTAGATAACTCTTTTAGAGTTGATGCATCTTTCCAATAACCCATGATAATCTTTCTTTTACTTCTTAAACGTGCACCAATAAATCCATGTTCTCTATCGCCATGTGCAGCCTGATTTAAATTCATAAAATCCATATCAATTTCTAGATTAGGAATTTCTTGATTATATTGAGTGGCTAAATGACACCAGGGTTTTTGAAGTAATTTAAGTCCATTAATCCACATCTTAGATGGGGAGAAGGTATGGCACCAAGTAATAATACCTAAGCAATTATCATTATAATTAGCTTCTTTAATAAATTTAGTAGCTTCTTCGCTAGTCTTTACTATACCTTTAAATATAAATTTAGATGGCATCTTTTTATTAATAAAATCTGCCATTTCTTTAGCGCGTTTATTAACGGTCTTTAAAACCTCTTCACCATATAGATATTGACTTCCTACGATAAACCAAAATTCTTTATTTTTCATAAATTACCTCTTTAAGTATTTTAATACAAAATATTATTAATTTATCTTAATTATTGTATTTATCATTTTTATGATAAAATTATCGTTATGAAAATTACAATTGTTTGTGATGTTCTTGGGGATCCAAATAACGGTACTAGTATCGCTGCTTATAATTTAATAAATTATATGCTTAAAAAAGGACATCAAGTAAGTGTTGTATGTCCTGATAAAGATAAAATTGGTAGAAAAGGATATTATGTTGTACCCACTATGGATTTCCATATGTTTAATGGATATGTTGAGCATAATGGTATTGTAATATCTCGTAGAGATGACATGATTTTAATGCGTGCGATAAAAGAAGCAGATATTGTTCATTTAATGATGCCTTTTGGTTTAGGAAAAAGAGCGGCCTATTTATGTAATCGATATCATATTCCTTGTACAGCCGGATTTCACGTTCAAGCAGAAAACGTTACCAGTCACTTTTTTGTTCAAAATAGAAGATGGGCGAATTATCTAGTTTATCGTTACTTCTTTAAGAAGATGTACGCTTATTTAGATGCGATTCATTATCCTAGTCAATTTATACGCGATACTTTTGAAAAAGCGATTAATATGAAGACGAATGGATATGTAATATCTAATGGTATATCGCGTGATTTCTATCCTAAAGAGGTTAGACGTCCAGAATATTTAAAGAATCGATACTTAATTCTTTTCTCTGGTCGTTACGCGAAAGAGAAGGCTCATCCGGTATTAATTAAGGCTATAAAATATTCTAAATTTAAAGATAAGATTCAATTAATCTTCGCGGGCAAAGGTCCACAAGAGAAAGCACTTAGAAAATTAGCGAGAAAGGAAGGACTTAAATTCCCTCCTATATTTCAACTATTCTCACATGATCAAATCGTTAATACGATTAGAATGTGCGATTTATATATCCATCCTTCTAATGTAGAAATTGAAGGAATATCTGCGTTAGAAGCGATTGCTGGAGGTTTAGTTCCCATTGTGTGTGATTCTGATAAATGCGCTACTAAGAATTTTGCGATTACTCCTAATAATATATTTAAAGCAAATGACTCGAAAGATTTAGCGAGTAAAATTGATTACTGGTTAGAGCATAAAGACGCTCAAATAGAAAATAGAAAAATGTATAAAGATTTCTTAAAGAAATATGATCGAGAATTCTGTATGCAAGAAATGGAGAGAATGTTTATTGAGACGATAAACAGAAAGAAAAATGAAAAATAAAAAAGTAATTTATTATCAAGATCCGATTAACGATGATTTCGCCGTTAATCCAACTAAATCATATAAGATTAACGATAATTTTAAATATATTCATAAGAATATCTTTTTTATATTCTTTAGTAATATTATTTATTATTTAATCGCTAGACCGTTATTTTATTTAATACTTAAAATTAAATATCACGTTAAAGTAGTAAATAAAAAGGT
>JAZLFE010000039.1:0-23644 GCA_045615605.1 Bacilli bacterium
TATATTTATTAATAAATATAACAAAGAATTTTCGTCACATTTTATCTTCTTTTTGCAAATAAACATAGTAGGGGGAGAAATTATGAATTTAAACTTAAAAGATTATGAAATTATTCCTTGCAATCGAGAAGAATATGTTAAATTAATAAATGAAGGATCAGATGATTATTTATTTCTGATCTTAAAGAAAAAAATGGAATCAGTTAAAGTAATTAAGTCAAAGAAAAAGTCTAAAAGTCCTAGTACAAGTGAATTGATACTTAAGATGGGTCATGACTTAGCATCTTTTAGACAAGAATTTAATTCATTTAGAAATGATATTACTAATAGACTTAATTACATTGTTAAAGCTAATAAATTAAAAGATTTACCAAAGGAAAATTAAATTACTTTTTATATATTAATTTTGTGGATAAATGTGGATAACTTCCTAACTCCCTTTATTTAATACAGTTCTTAATCGTGGAAAACTTATTAATGTGTCCAAAATTAGGGATTTTTAAGAAAGTTTATTAGAAATAAAAGTATAGATTATGCTATTATCTTACTCACTATGAATTACGTTGGTAGCAAAGATTATCTAGAAGTTGTATCTAATTGCATTATTAGCAATGTTGATTTAGACGTTATTTCTCATCTATATCAACCTATCATAGGATTTAAAGCTGCTATTACTTATATTACATTAGTTAATTTTGCTAATTCTAAAAGTGAAGATATCGTTACTCACGAAAAGATATTTAAATTAATGCAGATTGATCCAGGAGATTTTCTTAACGCTAGAAAAGCCTTAGAAGCCTGTGGATTAATGAAGACCTATCTTAAATTAGATAATGATATTAAGTACTACACGTATATAATGTTCGCTCCTAAATCTCCTAAAGACTTCTTTGCGGATGTCTTATTTAAAGGAATGTTAGTAAGATATATTGGAGAGAAAGAAGCATTTAAATTAGCGGAGCATTATTCCGTTAATATTGATACAAAAGATGCAAAAGATATTTCCGCTAACTTTGTAGAAGTATTCCAACCGGATTTAGATGACGATAGCTTTGATGCGAAGATGCCTACTAATTTAAAGGATAACAAAGCAATTAAAGTAGATACTGAATTCTCTTTCGAAGATTTCTTTAATCATTTAAAAACAGCCTTTATGATTAAAGAAGAAGCATTCTCCAAGGCTGAATGTAATGAAATAGAAAGAATCGCTACATTATACGGATTAGATGCGATTACTACTTGTGATATAGTAGTAGAATCTTACGATGACACTAAAAAGAAAGGAGAAAGATTAAATCTAACTTCATTAATTAATAAAGCCATTAACCAGGCTAAATATTCTCCTATTATTCGTAAGAATGATGAACATAAACGTTATATAAAAATCTCTGGTAAAACTGCTTTAGCAGATGAAGTTCGTTTAATGGAAACATTATCTCCTAAATTATATTTACAAGAAAAACAGGATGGTGCGCCACCAGTAACCGCTGATCTACATTTAATTAATTATTTAAGTGAAGTGATGCAATTAAATACCGCTACTATTAATGCATTAATATCTTATTGTTTGAAGACTTGCGATAATCGTTTAATTAGGTCTTATGTTGAGAAAGTTGCTGCGACTCTTAAACGCTCAAAGATTAATACTGCCTTAGACGCAATTAATTATTTAAATGAGAAGAATGTTAAACCTAAGAAGACTAATACCACTAAAGAAGAATCAGTTAAAGAAAATAATAGTAACGAAGATTTTGATGAAGATGAATATAATAAATTATTAGAAAGTATCGATTAGGATGATAAATAAATTATGGATTTTAAATTATTAAAAAATGACATGAAGATAAATGAGACTGCTGATATAAAAAAGATGATCAGTGAGATGTTTAATGAAATTAAAAATGATAAAAATGTCATGTCTATTTTAAATAATTTAGGTATTACTGATGAAGAATTTATTAAAAATAATGTCGCTACAATATCTTTATTAAAAGATGATTTAGATTACTGCCGTGATTGTCCTGGATTCTCTATGTGTAATAAGCCTCATCATCATTATGTTTTTAATTTAAATTATGATGGTAAACGCTTAAGTAAAGTCCTTACTCCATGCGCTTTAAAAGTGAAAGACGAAAAAATTAATGAATCTTATTTAGTTAGAGACTTTATTGATTCTTGGAGAGATATAAGTGTCGCTAAGCTTGATAAATCTAAAGTGAGAATGCCTTTAATTAAACGCTATAAAGAGGCGCTTGAGACTAACCGTAATTGGATTTATATTACTGGATCGCATCGTTCTGGCAAATCAATCGCTGCTGCAGCAATTCTTAATGGATTTATTAAATTAAAGAAAGGGAAAGGTGCTTATTTAAATTACCCGGAAAGAGTGCGTCAATTACAAGATTATACTTATGGAAATAAGGATGACTTTAATGCATTAATGAATTTATATTGCACCGTTGATTATTTAGTTATTGATAATTTTGGTAATGAATACAAAAGCGAATACATCCGCGATTCTATTACTTTAATGATTCTTAACGAAAGAGCGAGAAAAGGTTTAGTCACTATATTTACAAGTGAATTTGATTTTGATGATATCGCGAATATGTATTCGCTTAACGCTGCTGGTAGAGCACGTGGAAAACAATTAAAGAATTTATTAATGGATTTTGCAATTTCTCCAATTGATATCTCTAGCGCACCAATTTATTAATTAAATTTTTGAAATATTTTTAACTTCTTTAATGAAGTCTTTTAAGGTTGTATTGTTATTAATAACGTAAGTTGCTTCTCTTTTATAAAAAGAGAAATTCTTAGAAGAATTAATATTAATTTGGGCGATTGATTTATCGCCTCTATTTTTAATTAGTGATTCATTTTTATTCGATAAGATTAATAAAGTCTCATCCATTAAAGCATCGAATCCAGTTTGAAATAATAAAGGAACTTCAATTGCTAAAAAGCCATCATTATTTTTAATAAAGTTTTGGATATGTTGCTTCACTAAAGGGTGAAGAATTGATTCGAGCTTTTTTAATTTAGTAGGATTATCTTTAACAATTTTTCTTATCTCATCTTTTTTGCTAGTAGAGAAAATATTCTCTAATTTCTTTTTAACAAACTCATTTTTATATAGTTCATTAACGATATCATCTGCGCTTATAGTGATATAACTTAAATCTTTTAAAATTTTAAGTGCAGTTGATTTACCAACTGACACTCCACCAGCAATACCTAAAACATATTTATCGGTTTTTAATTTTGCGCATTTAGGACAATAAGTCGTGCCTCTTCCACCAACTTTAATTTTTACTAGTGGTGTAGAGCAATATTCACAAGACTCTCCTTTATGACCATAAGCTTTTAAATATTTTTGGTATTCACCCGCGTGATTCTTACCCCAAGAAAATGAAAACACTGTAGTGCCGTTATGTTTAATGGCATCAAGCATTATCGCCTTTGCATTCTTAAGTATTTCACTAACGTCATTTTTACTTAGTAAATTCGCTTTGCTTAAAGGAGATATCTTGCTTTTAAATAAGGTTTCATCAACGTAAATATTCCCTAGTCCAGATACAATACTTTGATCTAATAAAGTCTCTTTAATCGTTCTTTTAGATGCATGAATTAAAGGATAGATTTTATTAACATCAATATTATTATCAATTGCTTCAATTCCTAAATGAGAAAGTGGTGGAGTTATTAAATAATTATCAATATTTCTTAATGTTAATAGGCCAAAACAACGCGAATCATCAAAATTTAAAATTGAATTATCTTTAAAGATAAATAAGACTCTAACATAAGGACTTTTATCTTTAAGTGATTTACCAGGAATTAATTTACCTTCCATCCCTAAATGAGCGATTAGTATATCATTAGAGTCTAAATGAAAAATAAGAAATTTACCTTTACGATCAATCTCTTTAATGGTTCTATTTTTTAATGTTTTAATAAAAGTATTTTGATCATCGGAAATAATGTTTTTATGATAAACAATAATATCTTTAAAAACTTTATTTTTAACGGAAGAGTCTAATCCTCTTCTTACCGTTTCTACTTCAGGAAGTTCTGGCATATTATTTCGCCTCGTACCAAGTATCTCCAATTCCAATAGATACTTTTAATTTAATCGGGAAATTAATATTTTCCATGACTTCAGTTACGTCTTTAATTAAATTATCTTTCTCGTCTTTATATACTTTGAAAATAAGTTCGTCGTGAATTTGCAACACTAATTGAGATTTATAATGTTTTTCTTTAAGCATTTTTGATACATTAATCATCGCAATCTTAATAATATCCGCAGCCGTACCTTGAATAGGCGCGTTCATCGCAGCGCGTTTAGCGAACTCTCTTACTTGATAACTTTGATCATGGAATTCTCTTAGATATCTTCTACGATTAAAATAGGTTTTAACATAGTTATCCTTCATCGCACTATCAACAATATTATGTAAGAACTCTCCAATCTCTGGATACGCTTCATAGAAATTATTAATGATTTCTCTAGCCTCTAATCGGGATATTTTTAAATCTTCCGCTAAACCAAATTCTGATATTCCATAAACAATGCCAAAGTTAACCGCCTTTGCTTTTCTTCTTTCACTAGCATCGGGTTCACGATCTAATTTAAGAATCTTTTTTGCCGTTTCGCTATGAATATCACGGTTATTAGCGAACACTTCAATTAAAGCTTTAGAGTTCGCTAAAGCGGCTAATACTCTAAGCTCTATTTGGGAATAATCTAGTGATAATATTTGATATTCATTATTAGGATAATGGAATGCTTTTCTTATTAATCTACCTTCTTCATCGCGAACGGATATATTTTGTAGATTAGGTTCACTAGAAGATAATCTACCAGTAGCAGTCAAAGCTTGATTAAACATTGCATGAATCTTACCGTCGCTATGAATATGATTTATTAAAGCGTCTACATAAGTAGAAATTAATTTCGCGTATTTTCTATGTTCAAGGATTTTATTAATAACAGGATGATCTTCTTTCATCGCTTCAAGCACTTCTACATTAGTAGAGCTACCTTTCGCGCCTACTAGATGCAGTTTATTAAATAAAGTATCTGCTACTTGTTTTGGAGAAGCGATATTAAATTCAAATCCAACCGTATTATAAATATCTTGAGTAATCGCATCTAATTTCTCTTTAAAAGTATCTCCAATCTTTTTAAGTTCTTCTTGATCTAATGGGAACCCTTCTATTTCCATATTAGAGAGCACTAACGCTAAAGGAAGTTCGATATTCTTATATAAGTCTAAAGCATCAACTTTCTTAAGTTCGTTAGTTATTTTATCTTTTAATTTAATAACGTAGTAACTACATTTCGCGATGAAGTCATAATCAATTCCTTCACTTAAAAGTGATAATGAACCAGTCTTAGTGCCGACATCAACATTAAAGTAATTCATAATGGATACGACATCATTTTTTAGTGAACTATCTAATAGATAACCCGCTAATAAAAGATCTGATTCTAGTCCATTAATTTCAATATTAATTTTATGTAACGCAACTTTAATTTCTTTAAAATCATAAACATATTTTTTAACATTATTATCTTTTAATAAATTAATTAAATTAGAAGCATTCTTAATCTTATCTTTATCAATAACATAAGTATCATTAATGGTGCTTATTCCAATCGCGTTAATATTTGCATTATGATAATTATCGTTATCTAAATCTAGGTATATACCCACTTCTTTAATATCACTTGGAATATCATCGACTTTTTTATACTCAATTTTAATAGATTCTGCGCCTTTTTTAAGTTTAGTAGGAAGACGATTTAAAACCGCCTTTAATTCATATTTTTGGCAGAATTTATTAATCTCTTCAAAGACGTATCCTTCGTATTTACATTCGTTAATATTAAAAGGCAGTTTTAAATCAGTCTTAATAGTCGCTAAATATTTACAATCTCTTCCTTGTTCTTGATAAGTTTTAATATTATTACCAACTTTACCACCGATATTATCTGCATTTGCGATAATGTTCTCTAAATTTTTATATTCATTTAATAATTTTTGAGCGGTCTTTTCTCCTACTCCAGGAATACCAGGAAGATTATCGCTGCTATCTCCTCTTAAGCCCTTAAAATCAATTAATTGAGGAGCAGTAAATCCATATAAAGAAAGAATATTATCTTGATTAACGTGTTGAATATCACTTAATCCTTTCTTAATAATATCAATTGAAATATGTTCATCAATTAATTGCAGGAAATCTCGATCACTAGTGATAATTGATACTTCATATCCTTCTTTACTTGCAGTCTTAGCGACGGAACCACAAATATCATCGCCTTCAAATCCTTTTTCTTCGTATCGTTTAAGTCTAATCGCATCAAGAAATTCTCTTACGATAGGCATTTGGTCTTTTAATTCTTGTGGGCAAGGAGAACGGTTCGCCTTATATTTATCGTATTTCTCTTTTCTAAAGCATGGGCCACCTGCATCAAATCCGACAAATATAGATTCTTCACCTTTAAATTGTCCAAGAATTTTATTAATCATATTCGCGAACGCGAAGATGGCGTTAGTAGGAATTCCTTCTTTAGTGCGCATAATTGTTTCTACGCCACCATAAGCGGTCGCGTAATATGCTCTAAATAAGAGAGAATAACCATCAATAACAATTAACTTTTTCATAATACTTTTATATCACTCGCGACAAATTCGTTACGATTAATATCGTACTTACCGGATACGATTAATATTTTAGCACTATATAAACTAGCTTCGTATTTAGAATATAAATCAGAGAAAACAGTAATGCTTATATCTTCAATATTATCGCTTAGAGTAATAAAGCACATATTCTTATTGTCTTTCTTAGTCTTTATTCTTCTTATTGATCGAACAATACCAGCAATCTTTTTAAATCCGCCTTTCTTAGCATTTTCTATACTTACTGTGTGTTCTTTATTAATTTTGTCTTTATAAAAGTCTAAGGGAGACTTACTTAAAGTAACGCCTAATTTCTCGTATTCTTTATTGATATTATAGAATTCATCTTCTTTGATATTCTCTATCTTAGGAAGAGGAATAAATGAATTATCTAATAATAATTGATTACCTTGATTTAGATTAAGCTTAGAGAACGCTAATACTCTATCTAATGCATCTCTTAATCCTGCACGAGTGTTATTAAAAGAATCAAAAGAACCTGAATCAATTAATTTAGTAATTGTAGAGCTAGATATTTTATATTTCGCGTTTCTTACTACAAAATCAATAAAGGATTTATATTCTCCATGTTCTTTTCTTTCTTTAATAATATTCATTACAGCTTGAGATAAAATTCCTTTAATTGAAATAAGCGGGATATATAAATCATTATCAATCGCCTTATATTTATAACTCGCTTTATTAATATCCGGTAATCTTAGATTAATCTTGCGTCTTCTAATCTCAGCGACTACATCATTAAATTGATCCCCATTATCTAAAACTGCACTATAAAAATAAGAAGGATAGTGAAGTTTAAGATATGCCATTTGAGTAGCGAGTTTAGCGTACGCATAAGCATGTGATTTATTAAAACCGTAATTCGCGAACCGATAAATTAAATTAAATACATCTTCACTTTCTTTTCGCGAATTACCGTTTTTAATTGAACCTTCAATAAAGGAAACTTTTAAATTCTCTAATATCTTCGCGTCTTTTTTACTAATGGCGCGACGGAAAGAATCCGCTTCTTGGAAAGAAAAGCCTGCCATAGTTCTTGCGATTTGCATGATTTGTTCTTGGTAGACAATAATTCCGTAAGTTGGTTTTAGAATATCGACTAATTTAGCGTTAGGATATATAACTTTTTCTTTACCTGATTTTCTTGCGATATATTGAGGAATAAATTTCATTGGACCAGGTCGATATAATGCAATTAAAGATACGACATCAAGGAAAGTAGTGGGGTTAAATTCTTTAATGGTTCTTATCATTCCTTTACTTTCTAGTTGGAATAATCCAATCGTCTCTCCCGTTGCGATTAATTTAATCGCATCTTTATCTTCATAAGGAAGAGTGTCGTAATTAAGAATCTCTTTATCTTTATTCACTTCATCAATAACGCTTTTAACGATACTTAAATTACGTAGACCTAGAATATCCATCTTAAGGAAGCCTAAAGTTTCTAAGTCATCTTTCTCTAATTGAGATAAATAATTATGATATCCATCAATATAGATTGGTAATGAATTATCTAATTCTTCATCGTTAATAATAACTCCCGCTGCATGCATTCCAGCTTGTCGAGGGAAGCCTTCAATCTTGCTTGCCATAGTAACAATAAATAAATAATATTTATCGCTATCAACAATTCTTTTAAATGTTGGCATATAGCGATATGCATCATGAAGATCTTCATAATTACCTATCGCCTTACATAAAATATCAATATAGCTATCTTTAATGCTATAGACTCTTCCGATATCTCTTATCGCTGCTTTTGCTTTTAAAGTTTGACACGTTAATATATTCGCTACTTTGTTATTACCATATTTCTTTCTTAGATAATCTACTACTTCTTCTCTACGAGTATCTTCAAAGTCAACATCAATATCGGGCATTGATTTACGTCCAGCATTTAAGAATCTTTCAAATAATAAATTAGCTTTAATCGGGTCAATCGTTATGATATCTAAAGCATATGCTACTAAAGAACCACCGGCTGAGCCTCTACCTGGACCGACATAGATTTTATTTTCTTTAGCGAATCTAACGTAATCAGCGACTACTAAGAAATAATCGCTATAACCCATATTTTTAATTACATCTAATTCATAATCTAAACGTTTCTTATATTCTTCATTAATATCTACTTTTTTAGCGAGTAATTTATAAGATTCTTCTTTTAATAAAGAATCACTATTATTAGAGTAATGAATTAATTTACCTCTCTTTTTAATTAAAGAGAAATTAATTTTATTCAGTACTTCATTAGTGTTATTAATCTCATCTAATTGATATAAATTAGAAATTTCTTCATTAGAATAAAAATAATATTCTCCAATAGAAGATTTATGGGATTCATCTAATTTAGTCTCATCTTTAATCGCGTTTACTATCTCATAGATAATATGGTCTTCTTTCTTTTCGTAACGAATAAAAGGGAACGCTAATAAAGAATAATCTCTTTTCTTAAGAAATTCTCTAAAAGTATTTAATCCCTTTTTATCTTCTTCTTTATATATTTCAAGTCCAATATATAAATCAGGAAATATATCAGAGTATTGCTTAAGAAAATAGGCAAACTTAGTGTCTCCTAATTCATCAAATTTATCTAATAATTTATTTTCTTTAGAAGAGATAATCGCGATTAGACCATTAGAATGATTGATACATTCTTTTAACGTTAATTTCTCTAAGTTAAATAATTTAGATAGATATAGTAAATTTTTATATCCTTCTTCATCTTTAATTAAGAAAGTTAAAAGAATGTTATCAATAATTAAATCAAGTCCAATAATAGGTTTAATATTATTCTTCTCACAAAGTTTAGTAAAAGTGACCGATCCAATTAAAGAATTAAAATCTGTTAACGCGACAGCATTAATCCTATTTTTAACACAATTATTAATGAGTTTATCCACGCTTAAAGCGCTTCTTAAAAAGCTATAAGTAGAATTAACGTGAAGTGGGATAAAACTCATAGGTAAAAATAATAATACACTAACTAGTGTACTTTATAAAGTACAAGGTAGCGAAAATAAGGTAGATAATAACTATTTAGTCTTTTAAACATCCAATAGGAATAACATATATCCCATCATCACGTTTATAGGCGTTGTTGGTCCCTGTAATGATTATTTTTAAAGTTGGTAATTCTAGTGGGTGGCGCTTTTCTACATTATTATGTTCTTTAATTAACTTTTCTAATTTTAATAAATGATTTGCAGCTTTATCTAATTCTTTAGTACCTAATTTATATTCCAGTAAAGCATATCGTCCATCTTGAAGATGCAACACTCCATCAGCCTCTAATCCGTATCGATCGCGATAATAAGATAATTGTCCATTTAGTTTGGAAGAATATATTTTTATATCTCTTGTTACTAGAGATTCAAATAAAAATCCTAGTGTATTAAAATCTTTAATTAGAGATTCAGGGGATAATCCTAGAGACGCGGTTGCAATTGAAGGATCGATAAAATTTCTTTTTTTGGATGATCTAATTGTTGTTTTAGAACGTATAGAAGGGTTCCAAGCCTCGATATCTTCAATAATAAATAGTTTTTCTAAGGCTGCAATATAATCTCTAAGAGTTCTTTCTGAAATTAAATCTTTATCATTTGCTGTAACATCATTATGTATAGTTTTATATTCACATATTGTACTTATATTTCTAGCGTATGATTTTAATATTTGCTTTGTTAGTAACGGATTTCTTTTTACATTATCTACTTGAGATATATCTCGTTCACAGATTTGATCAACTAAATCGCGAGAAATATTTAGCTTTAATTTGTCATTGCTAAGCTCTAGGCATTGTGGCCAACCGCCACGACAAATACTAAATAATAACTTATTAAAGTCTAACGTACTTCTCCCGTTTATCTCTTTTTTAGGATTATCAAATAAATCTAATAAAGAAATTGCTCCATTTGATTCTCCTGATTCATATAAACTCATGGGATACATTTTTAATGTAGAAATTCTCAAAGTACCAGTATGAGGTACTTTTACGTTGGAAGAAGATGATCCAGTAAGAATATATAATCCGTTCTTTTGTTCATCATCAATTGATTTGCGACATGCACCCCAAATTTTAGGAGCATCTTGCCATTCATCAAATAATTTTGGTTTAGCGCCTTCTAATAATTTAGATGGGGTAGTATTCGCGAGGTGCAAATAGTAATCACGATTATCTTCATCTTGAAACTCAATAAGTGATTTTGCAAATTTCTTTCCAGTAGTAGTTTTTCCGCATCCTTTAGGGCCGACTATTAATACTCCGCCTATATAATTTAGCTTTTCTTCCAAAAGTGTATCTGTTATTCTTTTACGATATTTTTCCATGACATTATTCTATTATTTTTAAATACTTATATCAAGTATTTGTGGTTTTGTGTTTCCAATATTTGTGGTTTTGCGTTTCCAATATTTGGGGTTTTACGTTTCCACTATTTGAGGTTATATTTATTAGATTAATTTAAAAAAGAATCTTTATACTTATATATAGAAAATCGTAATTAAATTATTGTTGAATAATAGTATTAATAAATTACAATTAATTTATGAATAAAATGTTATTTTCAAACTATTTAAAAAAATATTTACGATATGTTTCTAATAAAAAAACACTATCAGTGAATAAACTATTCAAAGCGTCAAAAAATAATATTAGGATTAGAGATCCTTTAATTTTGTACTGTGTTTATAATAATAAAATAAAAGAACTTAGTAAGAATACAAAAGAATATACCTATTTATATAAGCAAATCAAACAATGCAACGAGGACTTTGAGCAATTTAAAGATTTTGATTTTAATAAAATATTTCAATCATATTTAAATGAGATTAATAAAATAAATTACGATAATCAAATTAAATTAAAAATACGCGACAATATAATGGGTTTAAAAAAAGAAAAGAGTGTTTCAAATTATAAAATATATAAAGATTTAAAGCTTAACCCAGGTAATGTAAATGCGTTTATTAAAAATAAAGACACTTCTAAACTTTCTTTGAATACAGCTAAAAGAATAGTTAATTATTTATATAGTTATTAAATTAAATCGTCTAAATCTTTAATAAGACTATCAAGTTCGTTTAATGATTCTAATTTTGCTCCGCTAGCGTTTTTATGTCCGCCACCGCGATAATTACTAGCGACTTTACTAATATCAATTGATTCACTTCTAATTGATACTCTAAAGCATTTCTCTTTTAAATCTTCAGTAACCGCACACCAAATCTTAATTCCATCTACAAAGTGGAATAAATTAACGTGGTCTTTTCCTTGACTAGTGGTGATGTGAAAATTCTCTAAATCTTTTTTATCTAATATGTAATATGCCACGCCGTTTTTAGAAACGCTATAGTGAGTTAATATATGAGCGATAACTTTTAAATCGTTTTGATCATGTAGATACATATTGTGGTATATCTCATTTAAATCAATACCTTTTTCTACTAATATCTTTGCACACTCAAAAGTATATGGAGTGGTGCTATTATATTCAAATCTACCTGAATCTCCTACAATGCCGGTATATAAATATCTCGCACATTCTTTAGAGATATTCATTTTAAAACTAGTAAGCATATTCACTAATAATTCCGCAGTAGAGGTCATTGAAGGTTCAATAATCTCGATATCACCAATATTTTCAATAAAAGGGTGATGATCAATCTTAATCGTTAATTCAGCATGATAAAATCTAGGATCCGCGATTCTTCTTTTATTTGGAGTATCTAATACAATCGCTAAAAAAGGTTCATTGAACCAACTATTTTGCGCTCCCGTAGATTTAGGATAAAGTCTAGGAGTGAAATCATCATGATTATCTCCTAATACTTTAATATCTTTATCCATAAAATTATTATGAATAAATTCTTTTAATCCCCATGCACTACCTAACGCATCAAAGTCAGGATGAATATGACGAAATATCGCAATCTTGTTATATTGTCTTATTGCGTTAAGTACTGCGCGATATTTCGCGTCATTATCTTTACTTAATTTATTAAAATCCATTAATTTCCTTTCTTCTTAAGTAGGTCATAAGCATCACGCGCAATCATAAGCTCTTCATCAGTAGGAATTAAGACTACTTTAATCTTACTATCTGGTGCGCTAATAACAGCTTCTTTACCTCTTAAGCCAGTGTTAACTTTCTTATCAATAATAACCCCTAAAGATTCTTTTAATCCTTCACAGATCTTCTCTCTATAAATATCTGAATTCTCACCAATGCCAGCAGAGAAGATAATTAAATCACATCCGCCTAGTCTAACATAATATTGTCCAATATAATCTAGTACTCTACGATAGAAGAGTAAATTTGCTAAATGAGCGCGTTTATTACCTTCACTCTCTGCTTTTAAGATATCACGAGAGTCATTACTCACTCCTGATACTCCTAAGAAACCAGATTTCTTATTCATGATTTGATAAATCTCTTCTGCGGATTTACCAGTACAAGTAACTAGATAGTTAAATACACTAGGATCAATATCACCAGTACGAGTGCCCATCATAATACCTCCTAAAGGAGTAAGTCCCATAGAAGTTGCCACGCACTTATAATCTTTAATTGCAGTGATAGAAGCGCCACTACCTAAGTGACAAGAGATAATTTTAGGATGTGCTACATCCTTTAAATATTTCTTAGCCTCTAAACTTAGATATTGATGGCTAGTACCATGTGCGCCATATCTACGAATATCGTATTTCTCAGTATATTCATATGGGATTGGGAAAGTATAATCTTCTTCACTCATCGTTTGATGGAAAGCAGTATCAAACACTGCTACTGCAGGAGTATTTGGTAATACTTTCTTGAATGCTCTAAAGCCTACTAAATGCGCGCCATTATGTAATGGAGCTAAAGGAATTAACGATTCAATCTTCTTTTCGGTATCTAAATTAAATTCTTCACTATGTGAGAAGTATTTACCACCTTGGACGATTCTATGTCCAGTCGCTTTAATCTCATTTAAGTCTTTAATGATGCCTTTATTAATTAAAGCATCTAGTAATAATTTAACTGCGAAAGCATGATCAAGTATTGGTAATACTTTCTCATCCTTCTCGCCATTAAATTTAATAGTGAATATTGCATCTTCATGACCTATACGATCAGCTAGACCTGAACAAATAACTTTCTCATCTGGCATTTCAAATAATTTAAATTTAAGTGAACTACTTCCAGCGTTAACTGCCATTACTTTTGCCATATAATTAATCTCCTAAAATACAATATAATTGTATAGCAATTAACTAATTAAGCAATTGTATTAATCTAAGCAACATAAATTCTTATTTAGATAATATATGAAACGCTAAATAATATGGTATCGTTAATTGTTTATTGTCATATCTTTTATTCTAAGAAGATAATTTCAATAGATAGATGATTTATTTATATTTAGTATTCTTAAATACCGTATTGACGGATCTTTAAAATTTATCTATTTTTTTGTTTGTTGTATTTAAACGAAATATTTTATTATAAATAAAATAAATTTAGCGCATTCACATTTTTCAAGCGACTTTTTGACTAGTCTTGCACTTTTTTCAAGCGACTTTTTGACTGGTCTTGCACATTTTTCAAGCGACTTTTTTATTTAGAATGTAGTTTTTTATTTAATATTTGAGAATTTTATTATATAAAATAACTAAATTATTCTTTATATTAATATTATTAAAGTTTTAATAGAGCTAAAAAAGTGTTAAGGTATACTTATGTTAACTAATAATTATCCTGGTAGTTGGGGCACATTTCATATAATTTACTTTGTTATCTCTACTCTATTAGTTATAACCTCTTTAATACTTATTAAGAAATATATTAAAAAAGAGAAAACGCTTAATTTAGTTATTAAAATAACTTCTTTAGTGTTACTACTATTAATAATCACTAATAGAATCTCGTATACCGTTCAACATGTAATGATAGAACATAAAGAAGGATATAACTGGACTTATATATTCCCTGAGACTTTCTGTGCTCTATCTTGTTTATTGTTTTCTATATCTACATTAGTTGGTAAGAAGAATAATGTTTTAATGCATGGATCATTTTATATGGCCTTAATAGGAGCCTTTACTGTTGCAGTATTTCCTGACTTCTTAAACCGCCAAGGTTTATTAGAAGTCGGCACTATTACTTCATTAATTTACCATACGTTAATGTTATTCTTAGCGTTATTAGTATTAATAACTTATTACTTTAAACCATCTATTAAAAGATGGTATATTCAACCAATAGTGAATATTTCAATGATCTGTTATGGTTTATTTTATTTATCAGTATTTTGTAATGGTGAGGCACCATTTTCTATCTTAGGTATTAATAAACCATTTGTAGATGGTCAACCTATTTTATGTAGTTGGTACATGATGAGTTTAGGATATCTAGTATTTGAATTATTATTTACGGTTATATATGAATTAATTATTAATAAGAAATCAATTAAAAAGATTACTTATGAATTTATTCATTTAAATCATTAATTATTCTACTGATTTAAGTGATTCTACCATCTTAATTTTTTTACTACGCGAGCCGACAAAGATATTGGCAATTACTGCAATAACAATAGTGATTAAGAATGAGTATAAATAGGATAGCGGGGCGACGTAATAGAAATATTCACAAACTGGAACTTTATTAATGCTAAGTGTGAGTAAAGTCAGAGGATATCCTATAGCTAAACCTAAAACCGCTCCAATTAACGATAATGTTATTATTTCAAAGAAAAGTGATTCTGATATTTCTCTATGATTGAACCCTAATACTTTCATTGTCGCAACATTTCTAGTATTTTCTCGGTAGTTAAGCAAGGCTAAATTATATAGAGCGACTACTGCTAATAACATAGCGAATATTTTAACAGTAGCGGTAATATATTTAATTGACGAAGTAACATCGTTTACTTGTTTAAGAGTTTCTTTATAATCTTGAACTTTAGATATTCCTGGAACATTATCTCTAATCGCTTGATTAACTTTATCTTTATTTAAACTTTCATCATAGCGAGCATAAGCGCATGTAGGATATGAAGTAGGACTAGGATATCCAGCGTTAGTGCCATCAATATAGATACCATGTAAGTAAAATACATCAACAATTTTAGTAACTTTTCCAGGATGAGTTTTACCTAAAAATTCAAAATAAAGTGAATCATTAACATGGAGGTTAAGCATTTTAGCAACTTTATTAGATACAAATACTTCATTACTTTTTGGATACTCGCCTCCAAAATTAAAGAAGTGACTGTATTTTTCAAGTTGAGGACTCATTGAATATACGTAGGTGGACATCGATTTATCAAGGATACCAACCTTAGTTGCGGTTACTGGTAAATAGGCATATGGTTCTACCTCTGTTATTGCTTTTTTCCCATCAACTTCTAGTTCATTAATTTTAGTAAGTGTTTCTTCAGTTGGATTAGAAAAATACATAATAGAGTCAGAGTTAAAGAATATTTTTGTATCGTTATCTACTCCTCTTTGAATACTATCATCAATACCAAATCCAGTGCATAATAACCCGGTGCATCCAAGTACTCCGATAATAACCATTATGCTTCTAGTTTTAGATACAAAAATATTCCTTAACGCCATTTTAAAACATAATTTATGAGTATTAGTATCATTATTATCTTTACCAATATTTTTTTGTTTAATTACTACGGTTTTAGGTCTCATACTAGTGACTGGTGAAGCCTTTGCTTCTTTACGAGTAATTAAATAAGCCACTAAAGAAATAACTAAGATAATAACAATTGTTAATAAAATTGAAAATGCAGTAGGGAAAACAAATTTAATTTTTGGAATGTTATACAAAATGCTATACCTAGTATCTAGAATAATAGGCAATATAACTGGTCCTAAGATGATACCAAGAGCAATACCAATAAAACTGACAAAAGAAGTTAATAAAGCATAATAAAATAAGATTGATTTAGTACTTGCACCAAACGCTTTTAAAGTTCCAATTTCTTTTCTTTCTTTTAGGATAACTTGTGAAATAGTAGTTAATACAATTAATACTCCTACTAGTAAAAAGAAAGGCGGAAATACGTAGCACATTTTTAGTGATTGATTTAAGTCATTACTTAAGAATTGATTAATCAATGAATCTTGTAGGCATGTATTAAATAATACCCCATCATTTATACTAATTTTATTATTAATTTTTTCTCGATATATTGTGGCATCGTTTCTATTTTTAAGACGAGTTAAAACGCGGTTATTTTGCCAGTTCTCTTCTATCTTATTAGCGTTTAGCAATTCAAGACATCTTTTTAGATTTTGATTATCGGGATCTTTTTCAGAATCTATTTTAAGTTTATTAATGTTATAGTTTTCACTAATAGTTTTATTAACGCAATTATTAATAAATGTTCTAGTAGTTATAAAAGTAAAAGATTGAGTAATATAAGGAAGGATATTTTCAGGATGCATCATGGTCCCAGTAGGAGTTACTTTTAAAACGATTTTATTACTCGCTAAAACATTATTGCCGTCATTTATTAAATAGTTTTTTAATGTATCTCCTAAACCTTCATCTATAACAATTTTATTAATTGCACTGTTATTTAATTCAACTTCTTGTTCTTTAAATTTTCCAGTAGCATCATCATACCAAGATGATCTTTTACCATAATTAGCTTCAACAGTAAGATAGTTTTTACTTATATAAAAATAATTGTCGGTACTAGTTGTTTTATCATAGTAAGTCTCATATGGTTTATTTATTGAGCCCATTTGATTGCTTATAGTGATATAACCATCTAAGTCTCTTATTTTTGCGCTTTCATGATATTGCGCTTCTACAGTACCTGCTTCGCCAATACTTTCTTTTATTTTTACTAAATTTTCATCGTAGTTTTTTAATAACGTGGTAGTGATATCAGCGATATTGCCACCTTCATAAATCTCATTAATTTGATTTTTAAACGCTAAATGAGAAGAGTATAAACCAGTAAATAAAGTAGTAGATAAACCTAAAATTAGGACCATTGTTAAAAATTGAAGCGGTGAACGAGTTATCGTTCTGCGCATCTTTTTTAGTAACAAATGAGCGTAATTAGATTTCTTAGACATATTTACCAAACAATCTTTGATGGAGCGATAGGTTTCTTATTCTTATAGTCTTTAACGATTCTTCCATCGTTAATATGAATAACTCTAGTTGCGGTATCCGCGATCTTACTATTATGGGTGACTATTACTACTGTCATATGATATTTTTTAGACACTTCGTGTAATAGATTGATTATCATTCCACCTGTTTTACTATCTAATGCGCCTGTAGGCTCATCGCATAACAATAAGGATGGGTTCTTGACTAAAGCGCGCGCAATAGCAACGCGCTGTTGTTCACCACCAGATAATTCACTAGGAAAGTTATTTTGTCTATTCTTAAGACCAACATTATCCATTACCTTAACAGGATCTAGCGCATTATTATTAGTGATTGCTGCAGCAATCTTAATATTCTCTAATGCAGTTAGATTAGGCATTAGATTATAAAATTGAAATACAAATCCAATGTTTTTGCGGCGATATAAAGATAAACCTTTATCGTTAAGACTACTTACTTGTTGTTCTTCAACAATAAATTCTCCTTTAGTGAGGGTATCCATACCTCCTAATATATTTAATAAGGTAGATTTGCCTGAGCCTGAGGCACCTAATATGACAATAAATTCTCCTTTATCGATATTAAAAGAAACATTATTTAAGGCTTTGACTTCATGGTCGGTTCCTTGATTGTATACCTTAGATACATTTTTAAATATTACTTGCGGCATGTGAATTATTCTATCACTAGTAATTTAAATTACTATCAAAAATGAAACAAATTTTTATGCTTTTAATAGATTTTTAGATTATAATAATAGGCAATAATTTAATAAATATACTTTTTGGAGGTAATTTATGAAGTCGTTCAAATATGTACTAGCATTACCGTTAGCACTTGCATCACTAACTTCATGTGGTGGAGATAATTGGACTAAAATCGATGTTAATGAGGCAATTAGTATTTCTAAGAACTTTTTACCATCCGTTAGAGACAATAAAGCTTCTACTATCGGAGTAAGTGGTCACATCAATTCAATTAAAATTGATGGAAGCGCTAAATTTAAAAAATTTGATCCTACTGAAATTATTTATAATCGTGATTTATTATCGCTTATTCCTGATTTCGAGATTAAAAATGGTGAAATAACAGTTGATTCCCAAGAAATCATGTCTACTACCTTACCTGGTACTTTAATGACATTTGCTACTGAGTCAATACAGGCTGACATGTTTAAAACGATTGTTAATCTTCCTAAATTCCCTGCTAACCCTAATTTAATCTCAACTTTTTACGGTGTTAAAGAAATTAATTATCAAAAAGATCTTGAGCTTGAATCATGGGGAAATTTAGCTACTACTAATTTCTATAAGGATAATGGCAGACTTAAGATTGAATTAAATATTCCTAAATTCGGTCCATTTATTACTGAATTTAATAAACGTAGTGGTAGTTCAGAAACTGATGACTCTGAATTCCCACTTAATTTAACATTCACTACTAATGATGTTGGATATTTTGATTCTTTCTCTCTTAATACAGATGTTAAGAATATTGATTTAACTATTTTTGATGATCCTGAAGTAATTGAAGCGTATATTAAGGGTAATTTTTCTGCAGACTTTACTTTAAAGTTTACTCAGACATTCTCTAAGCCTATGACTATTTTTTATCAAGTGTTAGAGTATGAAAAATTTCAAGAAGATGAAAAGCATCCAGAAAAAAATCCTGATGAATATTATAGCGAATTAGATAATGATGGCAATATAGTTTCTGTACCATTAACTTTAGTTAAAAAAAGTGGATTAAAATCTACTTTATCTGAATTAAGTAATTATGTTACTTTTGATTGGGCTAGAGATTATGTAACTACAACCCAAGGCAACGTATCTAAAACTACTTATAATCCAACTGTTGATGATCCTATCTTTAACTATAATTATTGGCATGATGAAGATTGTCCTTTAAATAGAGTGTATTCTAACGATATCTATGGCGTTATGATTAAAGGAGCTAGTGGTGAAGATTCTCAAAAGAAAAAATTTGAATATAAAGTGTTAGGCGCCGATTATGAAAATGGTATAAAGTCTTTATCATCGATATCTATTGATGGGCAAGGCATTAATAACATAAATGGATTTGATCGTACTAATAAAACTCTAGAGGCTGCTGCAGATAATCTAATTACGATTACCGAAGATTCAGGCAAGACTTACGAGATGGATGAAATCTTCATTAACTCAACTGAAACAAATGCTAAAGATTCAACTTATATTATTAATATTCCTGTTATGGCGGAATACGAAGATTAAGGAGGGAGACAAGTTATGTTTAAGAATATAAAAAGATTAGCAACTGTTGGATTACCAGCCTTTGCATTAATATTCACTAGCTGTGGTACAATCGCTAAAGTGATTTCTTATGAACAAATGCGTGCGTTCGCAAAAGAACAATATGATGAGCACGCCATTGATACAGTTCCTGTTAACTATATCGCTAATTTTAATTCAATGAATGCTCATGCTATTGTTGATATCATTACTCCTACTGGAGAAGCGGACCAAATTAACCTTGGTTTCTCTCATAATGGTATTCATGTTAAATTAAAAGACCGTTATGCTTATTTCTTATCTTCAATAATGATTGATAATATTGAAAGATATTATTCTAATATGGTTTCATTTATTTCTGATCTTGATGGCAATTCACCATTTGAATTAACATATCAATTATTAGAGGGTAATTGCTCCAAAATTGATATTACTAGATCTCGTGAAAATCATGGTGAATTTGTTGTTAGATTAAATAAATCTATAACTTCTTTATTTGATACGATTAGTTCTGTCTTTGGATATATTCCTAGTGATCCAAGCGAAATTCAAAACGCTGTTTTAAAGACGATTGTTGCATATATCATATCTTCACCTATTGGAGATTTTAGTGAATATCTTTTTGGCATATTTAATTATGTTCAATTAAACATCTTTAATTCTTCACGCAGCTTTGGCGATGTATTTAATACATATATCACTACCGATAGTAACGGTATGATTAATAAACTAGATTTTAACTTTAAATCTAATTTTGTTGTTAATGGTCTAGCTGCGTATAAACATTATGATTCTACTACTCCAAGTGAAGGTGATCGTCCAGAACTTGAATCACCTTATCACTTTACTTTAACTGGTTCATTCGATTTCGATTTTGATATATCGACTGAATACGCTACTAAATAATGGAGGAACGTTTATGAATAAGAATAAAATATTTGTTATCTCATCTCTAGCATTAGTTGCTGGATGTGGATTAGTAAGCTGTGGTAAAAATCCTACAGTACCTACTAAAGTAGAAGTTTATTTCCGCGCTAAAGTTGCTACTTATGATGATTTAGATGGTAGTGGTGAATACAAACGTCGTTATGTGGATCTTCACGATGAAGACTGCGCTAAAGTAACAGTAAGTCCTGAGAACCTCGAATATGGCAAACAAGATGTTAAAATAACAATTGAACCTGAATTTGGTCGTTTTACTTTTAGAGAATATGATCCAGTAACATGGCAAGCGGAAGGTGGTAAAACTTCTATTCCTTTTGAGCCTTATGTAGGCTTAGGTAGTCCACATTCTTTATATAATGTAAGATTACAAAAAAATGACGCTTGGACGTTTGAAGATCAGTCTGAATATTTATCTCAGTGGGGAATGTTCAAAGAAAAATATAAGATTACTGTTAAAAAGGAATATTTCCAAAAGAATTTAGTTATTGATTACGGCAATACTAATTATAGCAATTGCGCTTATACATATTCTTCTCCTTTATATAGAAAAATGTTTAGAAATGCATTAAAAAATAGCGCTGAACAAGTAAATGAAGATAATATTTCTTTATATTATAAATTAGATGAAGAAAATTCCTCTTTCTTATCAGGGACAGATGGAGCTGTTGTTGCTTATACTTTTACTTCTAATAATGATATGTTCCGTTTTGATGTTGGAAATAGTGATGAATATGATTGTAGATGGAACTTAAATGCATTCGGTGAAAAGACGAGTGATAATAAGTTGCCTTATTTAAATTTTAGCGTTAATGGAATTAAAGGCTCTAATAATGATGAACTTGCTTATGTTAACGCGGATAAAAAAACTAATGACAAATTTAAAGTTAAAATTGATTCTGTCAATAATTTTATTAAATTTTATATTAGTTGGGATTCATTAAGATCAGACTCTGAAAGTTTCGATCCTAAATATGATTCTATGGAAGTTAATCTTAACAAAATTAAACTTCAAGAAGATGAAAAAACAAAACAATTTGTAAAGATTCCTGATGTTTTTCCTGATGTTAAATGTATAGTTAATACAACTTTAACAAGCAGTAATGATCTTAATTTTAAAGCTACTGAGTTAGCTGATTCATATGTAAACAAGCAACATAAAAAAGAAGGAGGCAAAATTATAACTAGTGATATTACCCGTCTATCCTCAAAAGAGGTAATTGGCCATAATGATGGACCAGAATATAATTTTAAATTTACTGATTGCGAAGCGCTTAAACCAACTTTGTTTGGCGATCAAGCTATTGTCCCTAACTATGGTTATCTTTTTGAAGTAGAAAACAATGAAAATGGGCAACATTCTGATTTCGTCTGTCAAATTTCCGGTCAAGATACACAGCATTACTTTAGTGCATCTATTGATACTAGCAAGAGTCCTCTATCAACTTCTTGGAGAGAAGAAAAATATGGCGACGACAAAGGAGAAACTGAATTGAAATATTGGTCTAGCGATAGCGAATATATAAATTGGTATTTAGTTGAACTTAATCCACTTGGTCGAACAAATGGCATTCCGTCATTAAATGGTGATAATAAAGATAAATACAAAAGGTCAGAAGACCATTTATCTCGTCCTTCAGTATATTACTTGTATGCTAAAATCGGTGATTATTATCCTGGCGAATTAAATATTACTATTTCTGCAAAAGAAAATGTTTAATTAAATACAATTTTATTTTTAAACTAAACTATAAGGCGCTTTATTAGTGCCTTTAGTTTTTGTTATTAAATGGTTCTTGATTAATTAAAAAGTATGATATAATCATTTCCTTAACACCTCCTTATATATGTGTTACGTGTCCTAGTACGAAATCTATGACTGTGGTGAATGTGTTATGCCAAAGGTTATAGGTGCTAACCTTCTAATCGCACCAATTAAGACTAATATTTAATCTATTGATAACAATTTTTATTCTAAATAAAAAATGTAATTATTAATAATTGTATTATCTTTTATGTAAAAATATTGCATAAAACATAAAATAATGATATCTTATTATTACTTATTTAAGAGGTATTTGTATGATCTTAGAATTAAAATTTAATAATTATAAGATGTTTAAAGGAAGCAATACTTTATCTTTTATTGCTGATACTAGAATAAAAAAATTAGGCTCTAATTATTTTAATATTCTAAATAAAAATGTATTAAAGACGGTAAGTCTATATGGCCAAAATAATATTGGTAAGACATATATCCTATATTTATTAAGATTAATAAAAAGAGTAATGCTTGGTGAAGAGAATATTGTTTTTAATAGAAAAATGTTTGGTGATTCTAGCACTACTGATATCTCTATTACTTATAAGACTAATTTAGATGATCATTATATGGAATATTCTTTTTCTTATGATAGTTTTAAATTCGAAATAATTAAAGAATCATTAAACGAGATAACTTATTATGAGACTGGTAATAGTACAATTAAGAATATTTATACCAGAGATAACAAAAATAACGTTTTAACTACATTAGGCACTAATGAAAATAATTTGCTTGCTTTATTACCATCTAAAAAACCATTTTTAT
>JAZLFE010000040.1:0-30790 GCA_045615605.1 Bacilli bacterium
CGTTTTTTAAATAAGAAAGAATAGTGTTTATTGGAGAAGAATTTTCAACCACTATTGGACGAATTTTAAATTCGTAATCACTATTAAATTCTTTATATTTTTTTGTGTGAATTACGTTTTGATGTTGAGTTAATAATTCAATTCTTTGAAATAATTCTAAGTGAGAAATCACTCTTCCTTCGTCTTTAAGTTCGTCTAAATAATCTCTACTTTCTTTTCTTAATAATTCAGATGATGTATTAAATTGTTCATGATTAGAGTAAATAACAAAATTAGGAATGAAATAATCTAATAATGAATAATGTTTTTCTTGTAAATAACCATAATATTTATATAGATTTTCGCTTGATTCATAATTCAATAATCTATCGATATCTTCGTTAGTTTTACTAATAAGACTATTATATTTTTCTTCATCTAAATTAGATTTATCGTCTTCTATTTGTAATATTAATTTTCTCTTAATAAGTTTATATTCATCTTCTTTAAATAAGATATCACTAGCGGGTATTATATCTATCTCATTAATCTTCTTAATAGATTCTTGAGTAGCGATATCAAAATACGCTATTGATTCAATCTCGTTATCAAATAAAGATATACGAATTGGTTGATCATGATTAATAGAAAAAATATCAATAATATCTCCTCGTTTAGCAAACTCTAAAGAACGATCAATTTTATTTACACGGTAATAGCCGCTTGATAATAATTTCTTAATTAAATCATCAACGTTAATAGTTGTTCCAACTTCTAAATTAATTGATAAATCTTTAAATAAATTAGGAGAAGGTAAATAACGTAATACACTTGCAGGATGAGCAATAACGATTTTATGTTTACTATTAATAATTTCATTTAACGCATATAAACGATTAGACATTAATTCTTTAGATGTAGCGAGATTCTCCGCTCTAAACAATTCATCGCTTGGAAATAAAATTACATTATCATCTCCTACAAGACTAGAGATTAAGTTCGCTATACGTTGAGCGTTATATAAGTTAGATGCTAAAACTAAAATATTTTCTTTATGAAATTTATAATATGTTGATAAAAGTAATGAGATCCCTAGAGTATCATCAACGACAAAAATCCCCTTTTTTGAATTTAGGGGGGAGGTCTCTACCTGAGCCTTCAGCTTATCAAGTAAGGTCATTATTTTCATAAATAACCTGTATAAAAATATATCACTTTAATTAATAATAATTAACAAAATTATTATAATCGTATATTTTTTATGATTCCTTATGGTATATTTCTTAAGTATGAAAAAAATTAAAGTACGTAAAGAAATTCTTTATATTCTATCCATTACTTTAATTAGTTTTGCTATCCCTATGAGCGTTGTCGCTAATCTTGGTACTGGCGTGTATACTGTTCCAAATTTAGCTTTAGCGTACTTAATAGAACAAGCTATTCCACAAACAATGGTAACTGCAAGATACATATTCGGTTCTTATCCTTTTGCGGCCCTAATCAACGAGCTAATAATTCTAATTGTCTTTTGTATTGTCGTAAGAAAATTTAGACCATTCTTTTTATTATCATTCTTAACAACATTCTTTTGTAATTTAATTATGTATGGAGTTCAGTGGATTCCATGCTTTCGCCAAGGTGTAACTTATCCAACATATTTAAATTGGATTTTACTATTTGTATCGATAATTCTAATATCAATATCCGTTACCTGCGCAATGAAAACATACATTTATTCTTCAACCATTACATTTACTCAAAAAGGAGTTATTAAGCATTTCAATATAAAAAATACATCACTTATATTTGTGGGTTATGATTTCTTCTTCATGGTTTTATCAATATTTATCCTTTACGGAGTCTATCACACATGGGAATTTTGGAACTATCACTTAAGTTATGGAACAGTTCTAAATGTCTTTATCTGTGGTCCATTAATACAGTTATTTTGTAAACTATTTGATAAGTTCTTTGAAACAAAAACGCTCCTTCCAAAATTAGAAAGAGCGTATAGATACTTTGACAACGAAAAATTTTAGTTATGTTTTTCTTTACGAGAGAATTCGTGAAGAGTTTTAGATAAGCTATGACCGTTTGCGATACTAGTAATAACATCGCTAAGAATAGGAGCG
Source organism: Bacilli bacterium (assembly GCA_045615605.1). GTDB lineage: Bacteria > Bacillota_I > Bacilli_A > RFN20 > CAG-826 > UB1719. The sequence goes on from JAZLFE010000040.1 coordinate 2,112, forward strand.
ACACTTAACACTCTAATCTTCTTGCATTGTTTTTCTTTTGGTAGAGGAATAGTATCAGTAATCACTAATTCATCTAAGCTAGAACGATTAATGTGTTCAATTGCATTACCAGAAAGAATAGCATGAGTTACTACTGCAAAAACTCGTTTAGCGCCTAATTCTTTTAATTTATCTGCTGCGTGACATAAGGTTCCACAAGTATCTGCAATATCATCAACAATTAAGCAGTTTTTATTTTTAATATCTCCAACAATAGCAACAATTTCACTAACATTTGGTCTAGTACGACGTTTATCAATAATAACTAATGAAGCATCGAGTTTACTTGCTAAACGAGATGCGCGTACAACGCCTCCGTGATCTGGAGAAACACATGCTAAATTATTTAAATGTTTTCTTTTAAAATAATTAGCGAAAATGTTAATCGCACTAATATCATCAACTGGAATATCAAAGAAGCCTTGAATAGCAGCAGCGTGTAAATCCATACAAATGACACGATCTGCACCAGCAGTTGTAATTAAGTTAGCTACTAATTTAGCAGTAATTGGTTGACGTGGTTTAGCCTTTCTTTCTTGTCTAGCATATCCATAATAAGGAATTACTACATTAACGCTTCTCGCGCTTGCTCTTTTTAAAGCATCAATACATATAAGAAGTTCCATCAATCTTTCGGTTACTGGATTGCAAGTTGATTGAATTACATAAACGTCATCACCACGAAAAGTTTCATTGCTTTCAAATAAGATTTCTCCATCCGCAAAATGAGTAACTTTAGTATCAATAACCGGCACACCAAGACGTGCTGAAATTTGTTTAGTCAGATTGGGGTTAGCAGTCAGACTAATTAATTTAACTCTCTTTAGCATAAGTAACTCCTTATGAAATAATAGCAATATTATACTTTATTCAAAGAATAAAAACAGCATAAAAAAATGCAGGTTCGATGATACCTGCATTCTTCCATATTTTTTATTCTTCAATCTTCTCTAATTTTTTAAATGGAGCACCGCAAATTGGACAAGGTTCACCCTATTCAACTTCAACATCAGCACCACATACTGGACAATGATATTTAGCCATAATACATCCTTAGTCTGCTAAGATCATCTTGTTAGTTAATGCAATAGAAATTGCGTCGATATAAGCAACAACGATTCCGAAAACTAACATAACAATTAAAACAAGGATGTTGCCAGTCTTTCTATTTTTAAAGAAACTATCACATCTTAAAACAATTTCAGCAACCCAGTTAACAAATGGAATGATAAGTAAAAGAACTTTCACTAATTTACTTTGATTATTAAATGATTCAAACATATATTTCTCCCTAATAACTTTTATTTTTCTTCTTTAAGGCTATCAAACTTTTCTTTCATGGTTGGATTACCGTGGGTAAGTTTTTTAATAGTTAAATCTTGAGCCTTATCATTCGCTAATCTTAAATTACGTTCACTACTAATTAAATCATTTTTTACCTTAGTTAGATGTTCTATTGTCTTATCGATTTCTTCAATTGCCTTAGCGAATTGATCACTCGCTAAATGATAATTCTTTGAGAATTTTTCTTGGAAATCTCCTAATTTCTCTTCAAAATTTGAGATATCAACATTTTGATTTTTAATAACCGCTAACTGTCTTTGATATTCTAATGAATTCTTTGCAGCGTTAACGAGCAATGTAATCATTGCTACAAAACATTGAGGGCGAATAACATACATTTTTTTATAACGATAAGAAACATCTACTATACCTGCGTTATAGTATTCACTTTCTGGTTCAAGCATTGAAACTAAGACAGCGTATTCGCATTTCTTTTCGTTTCTATCTTTATCTAATTCCTTAAAGAAATCTTCGTTTTTGTGTTTGCTAGCAGTTGTATCGTTTTCGTTTTTCATTTCAAACATAATGGAAATATATTCTTGCCCATCTACTGAATCTTTAAAAATAAAGTCCCCTTTAGATCCACTAGCCTTACTTACATCATTATCTTTTTCAAAATAAGCATTAGGGAAAGCACTTGTTCTTAATTTATTAAACTCAATCATACAATGTTGTTCTAATGTTTCACCGACGAGTTTAGTTGACATCTTAGCCTTCAAATCACGATAAAACGCTATTGCATCATCTTTAGTTTTTAATTCGTTTTTGTATTTTTCAACAATATTTTTTTCGTTTAACGCTGCTTCTTTATCTTTCAATTTAAGTTCATTGTTAAGTCTAAGAATATCTTTGTCTTTCTCGCTGACAGCCTGGTTAATTTTATTTTGCGATTCAAGATCTTTGTTCTTTAATTCACCTTCAAGTTTAGTAATTTTATTATTAAGAGATGCAATCTGAGTTTCGTTTTCTCCTTTAGCCTTCTCTAATAATAATTTTTCTTTATTCTTTAATTCAGCGATTTCTAAATCTTTAGCCTTTACTGCTTCAGATATTTTTAACTTAACTGCTGCATCACTATTCTTTTCTAATTCTTGTAATCTAGCTTTTACCGCTTCATTAACTTGTTTGTTAAAGTCTTCGTATTGAGCCTGGTCGATCTCAAATTCGTGACCACATTTAGGACATTTAATTTTTCCCATAATAAATACCTCTCTTAATTAATTGTACATTAATTATAAAAAGATTAGTGTCCAATAAAAGGGGCGAGATTAAATTAATTAAATTTACTCATCGCTACATCAAAATTATTTTTTAAATATTCTAATAATGCTTCTTTTGCTCTCTTTTGTGCTTCTAAAATTAATGATGTCTCTTCTTTACTAGGCTTACTTAACACAAAATCAATCGTATTAATTTTTGGTTCTCCAATACCAATACGAATGCGCTTAAAATTGTCGCTACCAAGATTATCAATGATATTTTGTAATCCTTTATGACCACCGCTAGACCCGTTCATTCTTAAACGAATTTTTCCTACTTGAATAGCCATGTCATCGCTGATAACAACTAAGTCTGCGATATCAATTTTAAAGAATGTCATAATCTCTCTAACAGCGATTCCACTTAAATTCATAAAAGTAGATGGCTTAAATAAAATTACATCTTCGCCTTTACCAAATACGCCTTGAAATTTCACTTTATTAATATCAATTTTTAAAGCATCGCTTAGTAAATCAAGCGTATCAAAACCAATGTTATGACGCGTATGCTCATACTTACTTCCCGGATTACCAAGACCAACAATTAGTTTCATACAACTTTACTATCTCTATCTAAGCGATGAATCGTATCCATGATACGTTCAATACCACTAATATCATTATACTCACGCGGGACTTCAAATATATTACCAATTAAACTAGCTTGTGCTTTTAAAGCAGGATCTTTTTCTAACGCTGCTTTAAATCCTATCTTCATTAATTTACGCATAATCCAAGATAATTTATTAGGATCAAAACCACCAATTAATTCATATAAACGGATATGATAATCATCTAATAAATTAACGGTAATTATTGTCTTTCTTCTGTCGGGATTAGATGGTTGCATGCCTACTGCAACAATAATTAAATTTTTATCTTTTATCTTTTTATATAACTTTAAAAATTTATCTAATTTTCTAATCTTGTTAGCGTACACTGGAGAGACAAAAATAATCGTATCAAAATCTTTCATATGCGAATATTTCATTTTCTTATAATTAAACGATTCACAGTTAATTCTACTCGCTAAAGATTCAGCGTAGTTTTTACTATGACCAGACTTAGAAAAGTAATAGATTCTCGTTTTCATAACTATCAAAAATAGTATATAGTAATTTTACAATGAAAATTAAAGATATCGTAATCGAAGCGATAAAAGGATTTTTTATCGGAGTAGCAATACTTATCCCGGGTATTAGTGCTGGTACGATAGCTTTAATCACTAAATTATATAGAAAAATAATTAATAGTTTATCTAATATATTTAAAAGTTTTTGGCCTTCACTTAAATCGTTAATTCCAATCGGAATTGGCGTTATGATTGCAATTGTTAGCATGTGGATCCCTCTTAAATTAGCGACTACTCATATTCTCTTTGCGATTATGTGTTTATTCGCTGGTTCTATGATTGGTAGTCTTCCTGATGTAACAAGTAAAATTAAAAAAGAAAATGTTAAAAAACATCATCTTATTTATTTTGTTGTTGCGATATTATTAGCCGTATCTTTAGGTATACTTTCTTATCATTTAAATTTTGATGTATCTAAATTATTTGACTTAAACGATTACAAAATTTATTTAATCATTATCCCAGTTGGAATGCTTGGCAGTGCTGGTATAGTAGTGCCTGGAATATCAGGTTCAATGCTTTTGCTTGTAACTGGATTTTATAAAAGTATTCTTGATTTAGAGAACAAAATGGGCACTCAACCAGGACTAGTAATTTTATTATTAGTATGTATGGCAATAGGTGTTATATTAGGAATGATTTGCTTATCTAGATTAATGAAACGTTTGTTTAATAAATATGAAACTGCTACTTATATTTGGATTATTGGATTAGTAATAGGATCTATATTCTCACTATTCTACAATCACGATTCCATGCATTATTATTTTGAGCACGGTATCTCGTGGTGGGAAGCAATATTAGGAGTAATACTTTTAATTATTGGATTTATTGTAAGTTACTCACTTTTTATATATCAAAGAAAGCAGAAAAGAACAGAATAACTATTTTTTAAACAAATCTGAGTGAGTGCCGGTTCTAAATAAATATAGTTCTAATACTTTGCTATCAACTCTATATATTAATAACCAATCTGGTTTAATGTGACACTCTCTAAAATCTTTAAGATAGCTTTTTAATGGGTGATCACGATAAATAGAAGGTAAGACTTTACCGCTCGCTAATGTGTCGATAACGCTTTTTAGTAAAGATAAATCAAGGCCTCTTTTTATTGCAAGTTTTAAATCTTTTTTAAAATGATTAGAAGGCACAATTTTTAGCATTATTTTAAATCCTTTAAAATTTCTTTAAAGGTATTATATCGCTTATATTTACTATTTGGTGCACGCATCTTAGGAAATTCATTCAAAGCTTCAATTGTTTCTTCGTTAGGTATGTCCATGGTAATTTCAAAAGGGATTCTTTTTTCTCTAACCGATTGAGATAAAAATAACGAAATAGCAGTTGAAAAATCTAAGCCAAAATTATTAAACAATTCAATTGCTTTCTTCTTTAAATCTGGATCAACACTTATATTAGTATTTATTTTATTCATATAAACATATTATAAACATATTATAAACATAGTCAAATTACTGATTGCTGGTATAAAATCGCTGTTTTATAATTTGAATATGCGTCTTGATAAATATTTATCTAATGCCGGTATTGCTTCTAGAAGCGAGATCAAAAAAGTATTAAAAGATAAACGTGTTTTAGTAAATGAACAAATTATTATCCACGGTAAAACGCAGATTAATCCTGATGAAGATATTATTAAATTAGATAATAAAATTATTAAATATAAACCCTATTATTATTTTGTTTTAAATAAACCTAAAGGATACGTAACCGCTAATGAGGACGATCGTTTTCCTACCGTAATGGATTTTTTTAAAGAACTAAATATTAAAGATTTATCGCACGTAGGAAGACTAGATAAAGACACTACTGGAGTGTTATTAATCACTAATGATGGTAAACTCGGACATTTCTTAATATCTCCTAAATCAAACGTTAAAAAAATATATTCGTTAACAGTAGATAAAGATTTAGATGACTCAATCGTTAATCAATTTAAAGATGGAATAATTTTAGAAAACAAAGAAAAATGTAAGCCGGCAAGATTAACTACTATAGATAAAAGAAATGCTAAATTAGAACTAACCGAAGGTAAATATCATCAAGTAAAAAGAATGATGAGAAGCGTAGGCTATGAAGTTATTTCATTAAATAGAGACTTATTCGCATTCTTAACCGTTAAAAACGTTAAACAAGGCGAATATTATGAACTTGATGATAGCGAAATAAATGAATTAAAAAAGTATCTAAGATAAAAATATTTTTAAAGGATAGAATCTAATAATTTAATTATTTCTCTTTTGTGCTTACCATAAAAAATAATATGGTGGTTACCGCATGGGTTAGTGAGTAAAGAAGAAATATCGTCTTTAAACTTAACTTCAATCTGAGTTCTACATCTATGTTTACTATTGCCGTTATTAATTATTTTTCCTTCCGCTACAAAGTAATCTTTTAAATTAGAAGATAATCTAAACATAGTTATATCTGTTTTCTTTAATTCACCTTTAATCGCTACTCCAATATTAGACTCAAAATGAGTATCTAATTTATATGATGTAGTCATTTTAGTTGGGATAGTGCAATGCGCTAATATAATCTTTTTATTCTTAATATCAATATAACTTGGATTAGCCTGGAAAGTATATCCATCTCCTACTAAAGATGCTAATTTCATTGATATCATCGCAGTTACATCGCCTTCACATGTAGCGATTATTTTATTATCGTTAAATTCCGCTAACGCTAAACAAGAAGTAGAATGTAGGCTACTTAATAAATCAAAACATCTAGTAGTTAATCCAGTTAATTTATATTTTTTAACGATTTTATTTAACGCTTGATAAATATGATCCACTTTTACAAGTTCATTTTTATTAAACTTTCCATTTATCTTTAATTTATAAGGAGACTTAATCTTTTTTGCCCCCTTAACGACTTCATCCATCTTTATATTAATAAAAGTAATACCAAAAATATCAGATGCCTTTTTTAAATTAGGGATTGATGAAATTAGCCAATCACTAGGCTTACCAATAATCCCAAATCTTTGTCTTTTTAATTCGTCTTTAATTTTACTTATCTGCATAATTTCTTAATCCTACTCGCGATATATTTAATATCTCCATGTAATATTTCACCTTTAAGATGATGTAGATGTAGATAATGCATAATCTCTAAAGACGCTGCTAAGGAATTATTCTCACCACTAGTTAATAAAATATAGGGAGGCTTAAACTTCTTAAAATTCTTAAGAAACAAACCTTCACTACCACCCGATTCAATATAAATTAATTTAAGATCGCAATTATAATCATCTAATTTGCATGTAAACACGAGCTTTTCCTTTAATTCTTTGTTAATTTCGTTAATAAAAGAGTCACTATATTTATCAAGTTTTTTCTTGTCATTTATAAACGAATTTAACTTAGAAAATTTAATTTTCATATACTTGCTTATATAAATTATATAAGAAATTGTTAAATTATATTTAATTTGTGTTATCCTATTAAGCGTTAGAAACGATTTTTTAAGGAGATTATATGGCTAACAAAAAATATGTTTACAACTTTAAAGAGGCCTACGGTTTAGGCAAGGAACTCTTAGGTGGTAAAGGTGCCGGTCTAGCAGAAATGACCCACATTGGTATTCCTATCCCACAAGGATTTACGATTACTACTGAAGCATGCACTCTTTACTATGATTCTAAAAAGAAAATCCCTGAATTCTTATGTAAGGACATTTTCGCTCACATTGCTAGAATCGAAAAAGAAACTGGTAAGAAATTTGGTGGAGATCATAACCCATTATTAGTATCAGTTCGTTCTGGCGCTCGTCAAAGTATGCCAGGTATGATGGATACCATCCTCAATCTTGGTTTAAACGATAAGACCGCTGGTGCATTAGCAAAAGAAACTGGTAACGAAAGATTTGCCTACGACTGCTATCGTAGATTTATCTTAATGTTCACTAACATCGCTAAAGGACACCCAAGAACTGAAATGGATAAGATGTTAGACGAATTAAAAGAGAAGAGAGGCTATAAGCTTGATACTCAAGTTACTACCGCTGAACTTCGTACTTTAGTTCAAAAGTATAAACAATACTATAAGAAAGTATTTAAAGAGGACTTCCCAACTGATCCAAAAGTTCAACTTATTGAAGCAGTTGCAGCTGTCTTTAGAAGCTGGGATAACCCACGCGCAAACGTTTATCGTAAGATGAACAACATCCCATATGAATGGGGGACTGCCGTTAACGTTCAATCAATGGCATTTGGTAACAAAGGCGAATCCTCTGGTACCGGTGTTGCGTTCTCTCGTTCACCTTCTACTGGTGAAAAGAAAGTATTTGCTGAATACCTTCCTAACGCTCAAGGTGAAGACGTTGTTGCGGGTATCCGTACACCACTTCACATTGAAGAATTAAAAGAAAGAATGCCAAAAGTCTATAAACAATTTATGGACACCATCAAGAAGATGGAGGCACATTATAAAGATATGCAAGATATGGAATTTACCGTTGAAGATGGTAAGTTATATTTCTTACAAACTCGTAATGGTAAGAGAACTGCTGCTGCAGCTTTAAAGATTGCCTGCGACTTAGTCGATGAAGGTGTTATCTCTAAAGAAGAAGCAGTCTTAAGAGTTGAGCCAAACGCTCTTAATACTTTATTACACCCAGGATTTGATACTGCTGAATTAAAGAAACTTAAACCAGTAGTTACAGGTCTTCCTGCCTCTCCAGGTGCAGGTGTTGGTAAGATTGCCTTCACCGCTGAAGAAGCTGAAGAAAGACATAAGAACGGTGAAAAAGTTGTTCTCTGCCGTGCAGAAACTTCTCCAGAAGATATCGTTGGTATGGTTAGCTCTGAAGCTATCTTAACCATGAGAGGTGGTATGACTTCTCACGCAGCCGTTGTTGCTCGTGGCATGGGTAAATGCTGTGTTGCTGGTTGCTCTAACGCTATCATTGATGAAGAGAAGAGAACCGTTACCATTAACGGAAAGAAATATACTGATAAAGATGTTCTTTCTATCGATGGTTCTACCGGTAACGTATATGCTACTGCCGTTAAGACAGTCGCTCCTTCTTTAAGTGGACACTTCGCTCGCTTAATGGAATGGGCAGATAAAGCTCGTACATTAAAGGTAAGAGCAAATGCTGACACTCCAAGAGATGCAAAACAAGCTGCTAAGTTTGGTGCAGAAGGTATTGGTCTATGCCGTACTGAGCATATGTTCTTCGCTGAAGATAGAATCTTCCATATGAGAAAGATGATTCTTTCTGATTCTACTAAGGCTCGTGAAGAAGCGCTTAAGAAATTATTACCATATCAAAAGAAAGACTTCTATGAACTCTATATGGCGATGGAAGGTAAAGATGTTAACATCCGTTTACTTGATCCACCACTTCATGAATTCTTACCACAAGAAGAAGATAAGATCGAAGAACTCGCTGATGCTTTACATTTAAGCGTTAACCAAATTAAAGAAAGAATTGACTCCCTCCATGAATTTAACCCAATGATGGGTCACCGTGGATGCCGTTTAGATGTTTCTTATCCCGAGATTGGTAGAATGCAAGCTACTGCAATCGTAGAAGCTGCATTAGCCGCTCAAAAGAAATTAAAGAAACCTATCAGATGTGAAATCATGATTCCTTTAATCCTTGACGTTAAAGAATTTAAATACGTTAAGAGTATCATTACTGAAACTGCTAACGAAATCATCAAGAAGAGCGGACAAAAACTCAATCTTGAAGTTGGTAATATGATTGAAATTCCAAGAGCTGCATTACTTGCAGGAGAAATCGCTAAAGAAAGTAAATTCTTCAGCTTTGGTACAAATGATTTAACCCAAATGACTTATGGCTTCAGCCGTGATGATGCGGGTAAATTCTTACCAGATTACTATGAACACAAGATCTTTGAACAAGATCCATTCGCAAGCGTTGACCAGCATGGTGTTGGTAAATTAATCGGTATGGCCGTTAAAGACGGTAAAGCCGTTAATAAGACTATGCGCTTCGGAGTTTGTGGTGAACATGGTGGCGATCCAGTGAGTATTGAATTCTTCCACAATGTTGGATTAAATTATGTTTCTTGCTCACCATTCCGTGTACCAGTTGCAAGACTCGCTGCTGCTCAAGCTGCGATTAAAGCAAAACGTGCTCACGCAAAGAAGTAATTAATTTACTTAATCTAAAGACCTCGTTAGTTTACTAACGGGGTTTTTATTTTACATATATTTATAATTGGTCTATGATACTTAAATATGAATTATCAGACCATCTTACAAGTTTTATTATTTGCGATAGCTTTAAGTATGGACGCTTTTGCCGTTAGTATTACTGATGGTTTGATATATAAAGATATTAATAAAAAGAAAGCAATATTTATTGCTGCAGTGTTTGGAATTATGCAAGCGTTAATGCCTTTAATTGGTTATTGGCTAATAGAAGGAGTTAGTGCTGCAGTAGGTAATAAAATTGCTATAGGAGTCACATGGACTGCTTTTGCGTTATTACTAATTGTAGGTGGCAAGATGATTTTAGATGGTGTTAAAGCCCTTACTAAAAGCGAAAAGAAAGAATCTAAATTATTTAATATAAAGGAAGTATTAATGTTCGGTGTTATTACTTCTATTGATGCTTTAGCGGTTGGTATCTCATTTCATACTGGAATATCTAATAACTCTACTATATGGTTACATGTATCTATTATTTTAGTTATTACATTTATTATTTGTTTGATTGGTGTTTTACTTGGCAATATATTTAATAAATTACTTAAAGGTAAATATGAAATCACTACCATTATTGGTGGATCTATTTTAATTCTATTATCAATATGGGTAGTTGTATCTCACTACTGTTTATAATTACTTTTTATCAATCGTCTTATCATGAAACTTTTTAATAAAGCTATTTAATTCTTCACGTTTAGAATTTAATAAAACTCCAAATGCAGTAAGGTGTTTATTATTTTTAGTCTTATTAATAACATCTCTTCTTAAATCTTCGCGGAACACATCATAACGAACTTTCATACCATTAAATACCTTTCTCATGCTTAAACCTACTTTTAATGAATACGCTGCATCTACTAATATCATCCCTAGTACAATACCTACAAAGAAGCAGTAAATAATATTCGCACTTAACGCTTCTAATAATTTAGTAAATTGAGTAAATAATATAAAGTAAAATCCTGTACCAATCGCCATCCAAATTAAAGAGAATAAAGGACAAATAACTCCTTTAAAGTTACCCCATCTATCTGAATAATCCCAAAGTCTCATATTAAAGACATTAAGGAAAAATAATCCTCCAATTAACTCTAATAAGGTCATTGAACCACCAATGATTAATACTTTAATTAGGATAATTGCATAATTAGGCAAACCACCCATTGGTATAGCCCAAATACCATAAAGGATAGCGACACCAAATCCATAAATAGGAAGATATGGTCCTCTCATAAAACCAGGATTCATCCATTTCTTTTGTGATACAAATCGACGAAAGAAAACTTCAAGTACCCATCCTAGACAACTACCAATAACAAATAACGTCGCGATATTAACAAACGCACTCATAATTTATCTCCGTTAAACACTAAATCGTTATTACCGTTAATCGTGCCGACTAATTTATCACGTAGATAAATATCTCCACCATCTTCAATATAACCAACGAGTTCATCATTAACATATATATCTCCGTCTTCGGTTAATTCACCAAACTTTTTACCAGAGATATAAATATTTCCTTCGCCATCGATATAGCCGACTAATTTAGTATTAATAAATACATTCTTACGATAACAATCTACAAAAATCATGACTATTATTTCTTCTTGTTATTTTTTAAATAGGTGAATGGAGGCACTATCGCTTTAGACTTAATATTTGAATCAAGCACATATGAATTGGCACCTATTTTAGCCTCTACTCCGATAGTTGTATGACCCATAATAACTGCATTGGGTTCCACGATAACATCTGGTGCAATCTTAACATACGGTCCCACATAAACAGTATCAATATCTTGGATAGAAACACCATTTAACATATGCTCTTTATTAATACGATGCTGTAAAGCTTTTCTAGCTAATGAAAGTTGATAACGATCATTAATTCCATCCATTTCGTGAGGATCTTTCATAATCATAACCCCAACTTTATTTTTACTATTTAAGAAGATAGAAATTAATTGAGTTAAATAATATTCTTTTTTAGCGTTCTTATTAGTTAATTTGTTTAATCCTTTAAGTAATTCGTTATTAGAGAACATTACGACACCGCTATTAACTTCTCTTATTTTCTTTTCGCTATTAGTTGTATCAGTTTCTTCTACGACTTTAACTAAATTATGAAATTGATCACGCACAATACGTCCATATCCAAATGGATTATCAACAATAGCAGATACTAATGTTTGATCATTATGAGAATCAATATGGAATTTAATTAAATCTTTTAGAGTTTCGGTTCTAATTAACGGAGCATCTCCGCATAAAATAATAGTGTAATTATTAGGACCACTTTTAATAAATTTTCTAGCCTGTAATACTGCATGCCCGGTACCTTTTTGCTCTCTTTGCCACACTACTTCGCTTTGTCCTTTAACAATCTTCTTAGTAGTATCGCCACCAAATCCTACTACTGTAACAATAGTCTTCGGTTTAATCCCTTTAACAGCGTTTAAAACATAACTAACAATAGGCTCTCCTAAAATAGGAAACGCTACTTTAGAATAGTTAGTGCTTTTACTCTTCATACGGGTTCCTTTACCCGCGGCTAATATAATTACTGTTAAATTCATAATCACTCCTTAAGTATTTTAGTATAAAACGCATTGTAATTTAATTTCTTTAAATTATTTGCAGTTTGTTCTACTAAATCTTTATCTAACGAAAGTGAACAAACTGCGGTACCAGATCCCGTCATAAAAGTAATTGGAAATCCATTAGCAATAAGATATTGTTTTATCTCGTTAACTTTTGGACATTTCTTTATTGCAGGAGATTCTAAAGCATTACCTATAGACTCCGCTAATAAATTATCATCGCCTTCTTTAAGAGCCTTAATAACATTATCAATATCAGAAGCGTGATAATCTTCTTTAGTTAACGCTTCATATACATCTTTAGTAGATAATCCTTGTTTTGGTTTAACGATAAGAGCATAATAGTCGTTTTTAATTTCAATCGGATCGATAATATCACCATCGCCTCTAACTCTAGCAGGCTTATTAAGTAAAAAGAACGGAATATCTTTACCAAATTCTTTAACAATTTTAATAGCGTCACTATCGTTAATTTTTAATTTAAATTTTTTATTATAGAAGCGAAATATTGCTGCAGCGTCACTACTACCTCCGCCTAATCCTGCTTCCATAGGAATATCTTTATAAATAGCGAATTCATATTTCTTTTTAATCGAGTAAGTCTCGCTCATTTTTTTGATTATGTTGCCGCATATATCATTTAAAAAATTAGTCGGAGCGTCGTTTATTAAGACTCGATTACTCGCTTTTTTAGATAGACGAGAAACTGCGATAGTATCATGCAATTTAAGTGGAATCATAATCATATCTAAATCATGATATCCGTCTTTTCTTTTTCTTAATACGTTAATCGCTAAATTAATTTTTGCGTATGCTTTTAAATACATATAGTTATTTTAACTAATAAGTTAACTTAAAGATATCTAAATAAGTTTTAGGAGAAATTTGTTCTGGTCTAGTTAAAATAGATATATTTAAATTCTCTAAAATATTTTTAGCTTTATCCTTATTCATTAAATATAAAGAAAGATTGTTATAAATCGTTTTACGACGATGAATAAACATCTTTTTTAAGAATAGTAAATACTTATATTTATCAATTTCGTTTTTATTATTGCTTACAATAGAAAACACTAACGAATCTATATGAGGTCTAGGAAGATAGGCGTCTTTTGAAACAATAAATTCTCTTTTATATTTACCCACATAATTCGCTAAAACCGATAAAGGACCGTAATTATCAGTGTTTTCTTTAGCGATTATTCTATCTTCAACTTCTTTCTGAATCATGAAAACATATTGTTTAGCGTTACATTTCGCTAAATAATTTTCTAATAAATCATTAGTTATGTAGTAAGGTAAATTACCGATTACTTTATCGTAGATTTTTAAATCGATTTTTAACGCTGATTTTTTAATTACATAGGCTCTTTTTTTATCCGCTACTAAAGAATCTAATGTTTCAATAGCGCGAGGGTCAATATCATTTAGGGTAATTGTTTTATATTCTTTTTCTAATAAAAATATGCTTAAAGGGCCGAACCCAGAGCCGATTTCAAATATATTATCTTTATTGTTCGTATCTAAAACATCTACTATTCGTTTTGCAATAGTGGGATCAATCAAATAATTCTGCCCAACTTCTTTGTTAGCGAATTCGCTCATTTCTTTAATATGTGTAAATAATTCTTGTTCACTCATATAACCAATATTTTAATACAAATTATTACCTTTTAATAATATATAACTACTTCTTATGTTTCACGAAAGCAAAAAGACGAGAAACTAGATACTTTTTAAATAAGAAACTTTTAAACTACAATTAAGATGCACAAATTACTAGTAAAATGATCGAATTTGCTCATATTTACTATACATTTATATAATAAGATTATTATTTATTTAGTTCCACGTGAAACAACACAAGTATTTAATACTGTTGTAAAAGTGCCTAAAATTCTAAATATTTTTAAAGATTTTTATTTAAATATAGAAAAGTAATTATTTAAGAATGTTTCACGTTAAATAATCTAAAGAAATTTTCTGTCGTCTTTTCTTCTATTTCTTTATTAGTTATACCTTTAAGATTAGCGATTTCGTCAATCATTAAAGGGATATATTTAGAATGATTTGTTTCTCCACGATGGGGAGTTGGCGCTAAATAAGGAGCATCAGTCTCTAATAGCAATCTATCTAAAGGAATTATCTCTACAGCTTCCTTTACGCTTCTTGCGTTTTTAAATGTAACCGTCCCACCGATACCAAAATAATATCCAAGGTCAGTATATCTTTTAACATAGTCTTTGCCTGCAGAATAGCAATGAATTATCCCTGCTTTATTTACTTTATGTTCCTTTAAAACGTTATAAGTAGCATCAATCGCATCTCTACTATGAATAATAATCGGCTTGTTGTGTTTATTCGCTAAATCAATAAATTTATGAAACCATTCAAGTTGTCTAGCTTCTACTTCTATTGTTTTCTTTTCACAGAAATAATCTAATCCTACTTCACCAACAGCGATTACTTTAGGATCTTTTAATAATTCATCAAATTTATTTAAAGCATCAAAAGATTCGTGTAGAGTGTCGGTTGGATGAATTCCTACCGATGCATATACATTAGGATATTTATTGGCAATCTCAACCGCTTCAATAGAAGTCGATAGGTTTGCTCCAACACATAATAGTAATCCAACATTCGAGCTGTTAGCTTCCTTAATATAATTATCTATATCATCTCTAAATTTAGGATCATTAAGATGAACATGAGAGTCTATTATCATATTATTTACCAACACAAAATCTAGAGAATACCTCTTTAGTTAAATCTAAAGAAGCTTTATCACCAAATACTTCTAATATTACATTTAATAAATTATTAAGAAGAACTGCTAAGATATCAATTGGAGCGTTATTATTAACTTCTTTTAATATCTCATCAATTAATTTATCGCTTCTTTTTAATAATCCTAATTCACGAGCATTCGCAAAACTTGGATGATGATAAGAGTCGCTAGAAATACCAACTTCTTCTTTTATTTTATTAATTAAAGGAGATATTTGTTTCTTTTTAGCGGATATATAGATATGTTTCTTATCTTTATTCTTAATTAAATCAGCTTTATTAATCGCTTTAATAATGTGTGGATGATTAATATCAATTTCTTTATCATTTACTTTATCAGTTAAATAAATAATTAAATCAGCGTTTTTAATTACTTGATAAGTTTTCTTAACGCCTATATTTTCTATCTTATTATTAGTAACTCTAATCCCTGCAGTATCTAATAAATGTAAAACAATTCCATCAATATTTACTTCACCCTCTACTATATCTCTTGTGGTACCGGGAATATTAGTAACAATAGCTTTTTCTTCTTTAATTAATGCATTTAATAAAGTAGATTTACCCACATTAGGCTTACCAATGATAGCTACTTTAATTCCTTCTTTAATAATTAATCCATCTTGTCCGTTTTTAATTAATTTCTTTATTTCTTTTTGAAATTTATTTAAATCATTTTTAATTCTTTTACGATTAACTTTCTCTATATCTTGATATTCAGGGTAATCGATATTTACCTCTAAATTAGATATTAAGTCTAATAACCCTTTTTTTATTGGTAATAATAATTTAGAGGTTTCTCCTTTTAAAGCGTAAGTAATTATTTCTTTTGATTCATTGGTAGTAGCGTTAATTAAATCATTAACCGCTTCTGCCTGTACTAAATCAATCTTATGATTAAGATAGGCACGAGAAGTAAATTCTCCATTAGACGCCATTCTCATCCCTTTAGATATCATTAAATCTATAATTTCATTATCAATCAATACATTACCGTGAGTCATTATTTCAATGACATCCTCTCCAGTATATGAACGAGGATTTGGGTAGGTTAAAATCACTACTTGGTCAATTATTTTATTTTTATTTTTAATATAACCAAAATGAATACTTCTTTTTTTATCTTTAGTTAAATCTATAGAGAAGCAACTAGAGACAATATTAAAACAATTATCGCCGCTAATACGAATAATATGCAAAGCGCTTTTAATAGGAGATGTTGCTAATGCAATAATCGGTTCCATACGTTAAATTATAGCAAAAAACGCCTCATATAGAGGCGTTAATTGTTTATTGATTTATTATTTATTTTCTTCGGGTTTAACTTCTTCTTTCTTCTCTTCAGGTTTATTTTCTTCTAAATCCTTAAGAGCAGAAGTATCGATAATTGGAGTAGAGATTGATGCACTTGGTAAATCATCAATTGATTTATCCGCTTCATTCATCTTATTTTCTTCTCTTACTTCGCTTAATGGTTTATCTTCTTTAACTTCGTTCTTTAATATATCAGCGTCTTTATGCAATAAATCGCTTAATGAAGTATCTTCTTTAATTTCTCTTGGTCGACGTTCATGAGAACGGTGATGGTCATGACGACGATCAGTTAAGATTTCTTTATAATAAACTTCTTTAGTGAAAGCATGCTCTTCTGGCCCAACGTATTTGATGACTACTGCACGTTTCTCTCCATCTCCGATAGATTCAGTTTTAACATCTTGGAAGTTAGTTAAAACTTGATGAATCATACGTCTTTCATCACTAGTCATTGGATCAAGTTTAATATCAACATGTTCGTGTGATACCGCTTTAGCCGCTCTACGAGCAAGACCAATAATCTTAGAATATTTCTTATCTTTATAATCACCAACATCAAGTAAGATACGATATCTTCTCTTAAAGCGATTAGATACCGCTAAACGAACTAAATCGTTAAGTGCACGTAATGTTCTTCCGTTATGCCCAATTAAGATAGGATTACGTTCACTATTAATGGTGATACGAATAATTCCTTCTTCATTAATTTGTGAAGAAACTTCAATATCGATTCCAATTGTCTTAATAGCGTTCTTTAAATAATTAGAACCGTATTCATAGACATCTTCTAAAGTGTAGGTTTCAATTGTAGCGGATTTACCGATACCTAATAGTCCACCTTCTTTTTCTTCCTTAATAATGTAATGAACTTGTTCTTTAGGAAGATTAAGTTCACTAGCAGCTTTTTCTACTGCCTCTTCAATTGTTTTAGCTTCAAATGTTTTCATCATTTTTTACCTCTTTTTTCTTAAATAAATTTTTTATTTTATAGAACCATCTTTTGAAAGTTCCTGAAATGGCTAATTGAGTAATAACGGTTTGTAGGATAGAGAAAAGTGCTCCTGCTAACCAATAAACACCCATACCAGCAGGTAATGTAAAGCCCATGATTACAATAACCACAAGCATAATATAACCAAACCACTTCATCTGCTTTTGAGTTTTGTTCTGAGCAGGGTTTGCTGATAACTTAGGTTGATTCTTCTGACGAGATTTTTGCATCCATTGTGGTAATTTCATTGCCACGAATTGTGCTCCCGCCATAAGAAGGAATAAAGTAAACGCGGTCCACCAACCATTACCGTTTCCAGGTAATCCAACAGTATTAGTTAATGTATACCAAATAGATTCACTTAAATATAATCCACAGAATTTATCAGTCGCTAACGCAGCTGATCCTTGTAGTCCTCCCCAAACACCAATGAATAACGGGAATTGAACGATTAATACTAGTAAAGTTGATAATGGATTAATCTTATTTTTCTTATATAATGCCATCTGTTCTTGTGACATTCTTTGCTTTTGTGCTGGATTAGAATCAGCATTTGGATATTTAGCCTGTATCTTAGCGAGTTCAGGTTGTAACATCTGCATTTTTTGTTGACCAATTGTAGATTTAAGTGACACTAAAGTTAAGATTGTTCTAACAATAAACGTGACTAATAAAATCGATAATAATTGTGCAACACCAGTTCCGTTACTCATACCAAATGAATGAGCAAATGTTTCAGTTAACCATGCAACTGGATAAACTAACAAACCTTCAAGGAATCCTTTCTTCCAAGCATATCCCCAATCTTTACCAGTCATCTCGACTTTATTATGGTTCCATCCAAAGTTACCATAATTACCACCAGTAATTGTGATACATGAGCGGACATTATTAACTTTTTGTTCAATGAATGATTTATATAAATTAGTGAAATCTAAGTTAGGAACATTTTTAACACCTAAACCTTCTTCACTTTTTTCTCTTAATTGCTGTGTCCAATCATCCCAATTTTTCCAAGGAGTCACTTCTCCTTTATCGTTATATCCAGCAAATTTAACAGATCCATATTTATCAAGGATCCCTTTAATTTCATCAGCTGTTAGATTAAGATGATCGGTTATCTCATCATTATGTTCTGGATCTTGTTTCCACGCTTTCTGTAAAGTAAGTTTATCCATTTCAAACCAATATTGATCTGATGGAATTTCTATTTTATTTTGTATAGCAGAATAAACAATTCCTTGAGTGTCAGTGTGCGATAAAGTTCTTGCGAAACCACCGTTATAATCGTAAGAATAGTCTTGCCAGACCCAAACATTACTAAATGTTTTATCACCAATTTTTAGTTGAGTGGCGCTATCAACAACTTTAGAATCTGCATACCTAGTAGACCCCATATCATAAGCGTACATGATACTAGTCTTATCTTCGTTACTTGCAAAATTAGCGGTGCAGCTTATTAAAACGATCGCACCTAAACCTAATGCGGTAAATAAGGTAATTTTATTAATCGTTTTTTTCTTCATTATAATTCCTTGAACATTGTTTTTAATGAATCGTAATTCTCTTTAAATGTATTATTCTTAAATCCTTCTCTTACAATTATTACTATATCAGTGTTTTTATCTAACTTTGTTAGATCTTTGATAATAGCTTTAATTTGTCTTTTAATTTTGTTACGCGTTACTGCGTTACCAATTTTAGAAGAAACGCTTATTCCTATACGAGTGTATCCTAAGTCATTTTTATTAGAATAAATCACAAATTCATTATTTTTAATTTGTTGATGTTTACTAATAATTTCTTTAAAATTACTGTTTTTACGAATACGATTCTTACGTTTCATTACGCTGATAATTTCTTACGACCTTTTTGTCTACGTCTTTTTAAAACTTTACGACCGTTCTTAGTAGCCATTCTTTTACGGAAACCGTGAACGTTCTTGTGTTTTCTTTTACTTGGTTGGTATGTTCTATGACTCGCCATAATAAAATTCTCCCTTCTTTGTAAGTGTTTAGATTATATTATTAAAAAGTGAGAAACGCAAATAATAAATATATAAAATATATTTCAGTCTAGATTTTAATTAACTACATATTTTCTTCCACTCATTAAGTGAATTAATAATTTAATAAATGTGAATAAGTTGAAAATATCATTAAATTAAGCGATATTTATAATGTGGATAGAAAAAATAACTGTTGAAAAAGTGGATAAATTAAAATGTTGATAAGTTTTCCACAAGTTTTCCACATTTAAAAATTGTTAATTACCAAAAAGTATATGAGTTTTAGTCAAAAATAATAAGATAATTGTGGAAAAATAAAAATTTTATATTTTTTTATATATTTTGTTTTGTGGATTGTTATATAATCATTACCAATTATGAAACAAGCAATACAAGAATTTACTCAATTATGGAACCGAATTTTAAACGAGATAAAGGTTCAGTTAAATGATGATCGTATTTTTAATACTTTCTTTTCAGATAGTGAGATTAAAAATATTGATAATAATACTATATATGTAGTAGTAAATTCAAGACTCGCTAAACAAGTGCTTTCTACCGATTATTACTCACTTATTTCAAAAATTGTTGAAAATATTTTAGAGAGTAATTACACAGTATCTTTTTTACTTAAAGATGAAGTAAATAAAGAAATAAAGGTAGAAGAAAATAAACCAGGATTTTTTAATGAATTTTTTATTAAAAAAGAAATGACTTTTGATAATTTTGTAGTAGGCGATTCTAATAGAGAAGCACATCAGGCTGCGTTAATTGTATCAAGTAATAAAATATCTACGTGGAATCCTAATCCTTTATTTTTATATTCTGATAGTGGTCTTGGTAAGACTCATTTATTAAACGCAATCGGTAATAGAATAAAAGAAAATAATTCTCTTAAAAACATTTTATATATCACTGCAGAAGGATTCTTTAATGAATATGTAAAAGTGGTTCAAGGCGCTTTATCAGGTGGTAGTAATTCACGCGATCAAGCTTTGCTTGAATATTTTAAAGAAGTTGATGTTTTATTAATTGATGATATTCAATTTTTCGGTGGTAAGATTAAAAGCCAAGAAATGTTCTTTACTATCTTTTCAAGCATGATAAATAATGGTAAGCAAGTAGTGATTTCTTCTGATAAACATCCTAATGAATTAAAAGGAATTGAAAATAGATTAATTACTAGATTCGCTGGAGGATTACCTATCTCAATTAATCCACCTGATATTAATACAAGTAAAGAAATTACTAAAATGTATATAAGCGCTTCTGGTATGGATATTAATCGTATTGATAGTGAAGTGTTTACATTTTTTGCAGAGAAGTTCTCTAAAAATATCCGTGAACTAAAAGGTGCGATAAATAAATTGCTTTTCTATACGATTAATATTAAAAAGGTAGATAGAATCAACTTAAGTAATGCGATTGAGGCGGTTAGTGATTTCTTAAAAGCTAACGAAGGAATGAATAAGTTAAGTGAGATAAGAATTGTTGATGTTGTTAGTAATTATTATTCATTAACACCATCTCAATTAACCGGAAATATGAGAACTAGTCAAATTGCATTAGCAAGACATATTGCAATGTATTTAATGAGATCGATGCTAGATATCTCATTTGATAAAATTGGAGAATTTTTTGGCGGTAAAGATCACTCAACTGTTATGAGTGCGTGTAAAAACGTGGAGAAAGGGTTAAAAACTAATCCTACTTTAGAGAATGTAATTAAGGAGTTAAAAGAGAGATTAAAATAAAAAGTTTTATTATAAATAAAAAGAATTAATTAATGATAAAATAATTAATGGTAAAAATATACTTATCCACAATATCCACAGAGTATATAATTATTATTAATAAATTAATATTAAATTAAGGAGAGATATATTATGAGATTCACAATTGAAAAAGAAACATTTTTAAAATCATTAAGATTAGTAGCTAAACCAATACCTGCTAAATCATTTATTGCTAGTTTAGTCTTTATTAAATTAGTTTTAGATGATAGAGGATTAACTTTAATCGGTAGTGGTGAGACTATCGCTATATCTACTCTTATTCCATTTACTAAAGATGAAAAAGAAATTATTAGAAATTACAAAGCTGGTGCAATCTTAGTCCAAGGAAAATATTTAGTCGATATTATCTCTAAATTATCTGGAAACGAAATTAATTTTGAAGTATTAGATAATTCAGTAGTAGAAATTACTGATGAAAGATCTTCTTTCCAATTAAATAGCGCTCAAGTAGAAGAATATCCTGATTATGATTTTAATGAGGCAGGAGTGGAATTTAAGATTAATACTAAAGAATTAATTAATTTAGTTGAACAAACCTCTTTTGCAGCAGCAACAAAAGAAAATAGACCAATGTTAACTGCATTAAATATTACTGGTGAAGCTAATCAAATAACTGCAGTTGCATTAGACTCTGCTCGATATGCTAGTAAAAAGATATTTATTAATAGCGAAGCTAATTTTATAGCGAATATATCCGCAAGAAATATTAACGAAATTATTAGATCATTTGAAGAAGTAGAAGAAATTACTATTGTAGTAGTTCCTGACAAAAAGATGATCTTTAAATTTAATAACACTATTATTGCTTCTAATTTACTTAATGGCGAATATCCTAATGTTAAAAATATCGTTCCTAAAAACTTTAATTACGCATTAGAGGTTAATGCTAAAGAATTCTTATCCGCTATTGATCGTGTATCTTTATTAAGTAATGAAAAGAGTACTGTTCGCTTAATTATGAGTAATGAAGAAGTACAAATTTTATCCACTACAAGCGAAGTCGGAAGCGCTAATGAAAAGATTAATAATTTCCAATTCACTGGAGATCGTTTAGAAATCTTATTTAATAGTTCTTTTGTAATCGATGCAATTAAAGCTCTTAAATCAGATGATGTTGTCTTAAACTTCATCGCTGAAATGAAACCATTTGTAATTAAAAATCCAAAAGACGAAAATACTATTCAATTAATTACTCCAGTACGCGCATAATGCGCTTAATAGTAATTTTAAGGCACGAAATATGAAAATCCTTTTAATAGTAGACATGCAAAATGATTTTGTCTCTGGTGCCTTAAAAAATAAAAACACGCTTAAAATCGTTAAAAACATAGAAAATAAGGCATCTAAATTTAAAGGTAAGATTTTCTTTACTCAAGATACGCATTTTGATAAAAGTTATTTAAATACCCAAGAAGGTAAAAGACTGCCTATTAAACATTGTATTAAAGGCACTAACGGTCATAAAATTGTTAAATCGTTACAAAAATTTGTTAATAAAAATAATGTAATATCTAAATCTACTTTCGGATGTAAGAAATTGATACCATTATTTAATGTATTAAATAAAAAAGAGAAAATTACTGAAATTATTTTAGTTGGAACATGTACAGATATTTGTGTTATTTCTAATGCATTGTTATTAAAAACTTATTTCCCAGAAATTTTAATCTCGGTTGATCAAAATTGTTGCGCGGGAACTACCATAGAAAATCATAACGCCGCCATCAAAACTATGTCTAATTCTCAAATCAATATAATCTAATTAAGTAAGAAAGGGAATATATATAATATATTTCCCTTTTTTAATTTTTTGTCGTATAATTGTAACTGGGATTTTTTTATGAATAAAAAAACTCTTACTTTCACCCTCAAAACCGAATTTATCACTTTAGGACAACTTTTAAAGCTTTCTAAAGTAGTAAGTACTGGTGGAGAAGTAAAAGCCTATCTAGCCTCAAATAAGGTTCTAGTGAACCAAAATGAAGAGAATAGACGTGGTCGTAAGCTTTATAAAGGTGATGTAATTGAGTTAGAAGGAGACAAAATCTTGCTTAAATAATGCATGTTAGTCAAATTCGCTTAAAAAATTTCCGTGGTTATTACTCATTATCGTTAGACTTCTCTAGCGGAATGAATGTTTTTGTAGGTAAAAACGCTTCAGGAAAGACAAATCTATTAGAAGCGATTCATTATCTATCCTTCGCGAAATCCTTTCGTGGAGTAGAAGATAAGGAATTGATTCAAAATAAAGCTTCTAAGGCGATTATTAACGCTGAAGTGGTTAATGATGAGGGTAGGAAGACAATCGACGTCTTAATTACCGAAAACGGCAAAAAGATCTTAGTTAATGATAAAGGGATAAGTAAATTATCAACATTAAGTAAGATTACTAATGTTATCGTCTTTACTCCTACTGATGTAAACATATTCCGTGGTTCACCTAAAGATAGGAGAAGTTATTTAGATATAAATATATCTAAAATAAATCCTATATATAGTGAATCAATTAATCTAGTTGAGAATCTAATTAAAGAAAGAAACGAAATTCTTAAATTAGATAAATTAGACACCAAACAATTAGATATTGTTACAGATCAACTAATTAAAGCAGAAAAAGAAGTAATAATAATGAGACAAGAGTTTGTGACTAGCCTTAATAAGGTTATCTCTAAAGTCGCTAGTGAACTTAAAGGAGAAGATAGCAAAGTTAAAGTTATCTACTTCCCTTACATTAAAATCACTAACGACTATCTAAATGATGCTAAAAAGCTGTACCAAGATAATTTAGAGAACGATCTTAAAAGAAAAGCGACTACTGTTGGAGTACATCGAGAAGACTTTATTCTTACTTTAAATGGTAAAGATATAAGTGTTCAAGGCTCCCAAGGAGAGAATCGCTTAATGGCAATAAGCTTAAAGTTATCACCTTATTTCTTAGTAGATGATAAAAGCAAGCATCCAATCGTCGCTCTTGATGATGTAATGAGTGAACTCGATGATGTTCATCAAAAAAGACTAATTAAATTCTTAAGAAAATTAGACCAAGTATTCATTACATCCACTAAATTAACAATTGATCACGCATCAATATATGAAATAGATAATCATCACGCTATTAGGAGGACAAAATAATGGAAGATGAGAAAAAAGAAACTGTTATTAAAGAAGAAGATGACGGTTTAAAAATGAAAAGCCTAGATGTAGGCGATGAGAAAGCGAATGAAAAAGCAGATGAGCACTATACCGCTGAAAACATTCAAGTTCTCGAAGGATTAGAAGCAGTTAGAAAAAGACCAGGTATGTATATTGGTACTACCGCTTCTCCTGGATTACATCACTTAGTTTGGGAAATTGTTGATAACGCAATCGATGAAGCGTTAGCAGGTTACTGTAATTTAATTAATGTCATTATTAATAAAGATGGCACTGTTACTGTTACTGATAACGGTCGTGGTATCCCAGTCGATATTGTTGATAAGACTGGTGTTAGCGCGGTTGAAACTGTTTATACAGTTCTACACGCTGGTGGTAAATTCGGTGAAGGCGGAGGCTATAAAGTTTCTGGTGGTCTTCACGGTGTTGGCGCATCAGTTGTTAACGCTTTATCAGAATGGTTAGAAGTTAAAGTTCATCGTGATGGTGGAGAATATTATTTAAAATTTGGTCGTGGTGGTAAACCAATTGGGCACTTAAAGAGAATTGGTGACGCTAATGATACTGGTACAATTGTTACCTTTAAACCTGACGCTACTGTCTTTACTGAGACTACGACATTTGTTTATGAAATCGTTCGTGATAGGTTAAGACAAATGGCATACCTTAATAAAGGTGTAAGAATTATTGTTCAAGATTTAAGAGTTGAACCAAATTTAAAAGAAGAATTCTGCTATGAAGGCGGAATTAAAGAATATGTTACCTACTTAAATAAACCAAAAGGTCCTATTATGGAAGATGTAGTTTATTGTGAAGGTAGAGAAGAAGTTGAATACGCAAGTGGAAAAACAGCGATTATTTATGCAGAAATCGCAATGCAATATAATACATCTTATAACGCATCCATATTTAGTTTCTGTAACAACATTAACACTCATGAAGGTGGAACTCATGAAGAAGGATTTAGACTTGCGATTAACCGTGTAATTAATGATTACGCAAGAAAATCTAAATTTTTAAAAGAAGAGAGTGAGAATTTCACTACCGATGATATCAAAGAAGGATTAACAGCAATTATTTCAGTTAAACATCCAGACCCACAATACGAAGGACAAACTAAGACTAAATTAGGTAATAGTGAAGTTCGTAAGATTGTCTCTAGTATCGTTGGTGAACACTTAATGACTTTCTTAATGGAGAATCCTCCAATCGCTAAATTAATTCTTACTAAGATTGCTAGTGCAGCAGAGGCTAGAGCCGCTGCTCGTAAAGCGCAAGAAAGTGTAAGAAGAAAGAACGGATTAGATATTACAACTCTTCCTGGTAAATTAGCGGATTGTCAATCTCATGATCCAAAAGAATGCGAATTATACATCGTTGAGGGTAACTCAGCAGGTGGTTCTGCAAAGAATGGACGTGATAGAAGAACGCAAGCAATATTACCACTTAGAGGTAAGATTCTTAACGTTGAAAAAGTTGATCAACAAAGAGCATTTGAAAACGCTGAAATCGGTAATATGATTATGGCGATTGGTGCGGGTGTTGACCCAGAATTTGATGTTAGCAAGATTCGTTATGACAAAGTCGTAATTATGACCGATGCTGATGTTGATGGTAGTCATATTCGTATCTTACTTTTAACCTTCTTCTTTAGATTTATGAAATCTTTAATTACAGAAGGTCACGTTTATATCGCTCAACCTCCACTATATAAAGTTGAATATCACTCTAAACCATATTATTGCTATAACGATGAACAACTTGAGTTGCTTAAGAAAAAATTACAACTTAAACCAGGTTATCCATTCCAACGCTATAAAGGTCTTGGTGAAATGGACGCTGAACAATTATTTGAAACTACAATGGATCCAAAAGCAAGAAAGATGCTTCGTGTCACTATTAAAGATGCAATGTTAGCAGATCAAATCTTCACTAACTTAATGGGTGATGATGTTATGCCAAGAAAGACATTCATCCACGAAAATGCGAAGTTTGTTAAGAATCTTGACTTATAAAGAAGGAGAGAATTTATGGCAAAAGAAATTAAAGAAGAAAGGAAAGTTGAAGAAGAGAATAACGAAGCGGAAGCTGGTATTGTTCCAGGACTTCAAGATGTCGATATCTCTGATCAAGTTCAAAGCGCATTCCTTGATTACGCGATGAGCGTTATCGTTGCGCGTGCTATTCCTGATGTGCGCGATGGCATGAAACCTGTCCATCGTCGTATTATTTATTCAATGTACGAAAGCGGCACTACACCTGATAAACCACATAAAAAATGTGCGCGTATCGTTGGTGATGTCATGGGAAAATATCACCCTCATGGTGACGCAGCGATTTATGGTGCAGTTGTTAGACTTGCTCAACCATTTGCGATGAGAAATATCTTAGTTGATGGTCATGGTAACTTCGGTAGTATCGATGGTGATGAGCCTGCTGCTTACCGTTATACTGAGGCTCGTTTAGCTAAATTAGCGCTTCAAATGGTTCGCGATATTGATTGTGATGTCGTTGACTTTATGGATAACTATGATGGTGTTGATCAAGAACCTACTGTTCTCCCATCTCGTTTCCCTAACTTATTAGTTAATGGTAGTAGTGGTATCGCAGTTGGTATGGCGACTAATATTCCTACTCATAATTTAGGTGAAGCAATTGATGCAACTATTGCAATTGCAAAAAATCCTGAATTAACTGCATTAGATATTATGAATTATATGCCAGGACCGGACTTCCCTACTGGAGGTATTATCTTAGGTCGTCAAGGCATTAAAGATGCTTATGAAACTGGTAGTGGTTCAATTGTTATTCGTTCTAAATGTTTCGTTGAAGAAAACGAAAAGACTAATCGTAAGAGAATTATCATTGAAGAAATTCCTTATGGTGTTAATAAGGCGAGATTAATCGAATCAATCGCAGAACTTGTTAAAGATAAGGTAGTCGATGGAATTACTAATATTCGTGATGAATCTAATAAAGAAGGAATCCGTGTTGTTATTGATGTAAGACATGATTGTATTCCAGAAGTTATTCTTAATCACTTATATAAATTAACTCAATTACAGACTACTTTTGGTATCATCTTCCTTTGTCTTGAAAATGGTGCGCCTAAAATTTTACCAGTAACCGCTATTTTAAAAGACTATCTAGAACATCAAATTGAAGTAGTTACTAGACGTACTAAATTCTTATTAAAGAAAGACGAAGATCGTAAGCATATCGTCTTAGGTTTATTAAAGGCAATTGATAATATTGATGATATCGTTGAAGACATTAAAAAAAGTGCAACTCCTGAAGAAGCCATCGCTACTTTAATGAATAAATACGATTTAAGTGAACCACAAACTCAAGCTATTTTAGCGATGACTTTACGTCGTTTAACTGGTCTAGAAAAGACGAAGTTAGATAATGAATTAGCAGAACTAGAAGAGCACATTAAGAATTATCAACATATCTTAGAGAGTAGAGGTAACGAAATTGAAGTTGTTACTAAAGAGCTTCTTGAAGTTAAAGAAAGATTCGCTGATGAAAGACGTACTCAAATTAGTGATTCTTTAGGTGATATTGATGATGAATCGCTTATCCCACAACAAGATATCGTTGTTGTTATTACTCAAAACGGTTACGTTAAGAGAATGACTACTGATACCTTTAGAACCCAAAACCGTGGTGGTCGTGGAATTCGTGGTGTTACAATCGGGGATACTGATTTAATTAGATTGTTATTACACACTAAGACCCACACTAACTTATTATTCTTCTCTAATAAAGGTAAAGTTTATCGTATTCGTGGATATAAAGTTCCAGAAGGTGGAAGAATCTCAAAAGGTATTCCAGTTCAGAACTTACTTAACCTTGAGAAAGAAGAAAGAATTATGTCTATCATTGATTTAGGTGATAACACCGAGCCACAAGGATTCTTAACTTTCTTCACTCGTAATGGTTTAGTTAAGAGAACTCCAATCGCTGAATACATCTCAATCCGTCAAAACGGTAAGATTGCAATTGGATTACGTGAAGGTGATCAATTATTAGATGTTAAACA
>JAZLFE010000041.1:0-1803 GCA_045615605.1 Bacilli bacterium
TTTATTATTTAATCGCTAGACCGTTATTTTATTTAATACTTAAAATTAAATATCACGTTAAAGTAGTAAATAAAAAGGTACTTAAAGAATTAAAAAATACTGGATATTTTATATATTCTAATCATTCACAAAATATTATTGATGCTTTTATCAATCACGTGATGGTGACACGTAGATTCTCACATATTATCGCAAGTAACGATGTTTATTCTCTTAAAGGACTTAATACTCTAGTAAATATGCTTGGAACCTTACCTACTCCTAATAATATGATTCAATCGAAGAATTTATTTGATGCGGTTAAATATAATATTGATAAAAAACATGTAGTAGTGATATTTCCTGAGGCGCATGTCTGGCCGTATTATAACGATATAAGACCATTTCTAGATACTTCTTTTATCTTCCCATCTAGTTTAAATAAACCAATAGTAGTAACTACTATAGTATATAGACAAAGAAAAATCTTTAAGAATCGTCCTCCTTATATAACTATTGTTATATCTAAACCTATTTACCCTCGTATTGGAGTCCCTACTAAAGAGAATCAATCTTATTTAAGAAATACTGCCTTATCAATCATGCAAGAGAATGTTCGTAAATATAAAAGTTATGAATATATTCATTACGAACAAAAAAAGTAATAATAATTTAAAATTATGTTTATAATTATTTATATATAAATAATAAAGGAGATTATGTATATGAAACAAAAAAGTTTAAAAGGTAGCCAAACCGAGAAAAACCTCGCTTTTGCTTTTGCAGGAGAAAGTCAGGCTCGTAATAAATACACCTACTTTGCATCTAAAGCTAAAAAAGAAGGTTATGAACAAATCGCCGCTATCTTCTTAGAGACTGCAGATAATGAAAAAGAACACGCTAAACTTTGGTTTAAACATCTTAATGGTGGTGAAGTTCCTACTACTAAAAAGAACTTATTAGCCGCTGCATGTGGTGAACATGAAGAATGGACTAAGATGTATAAAGAATTTGCGAAAGTTGCTAGGAAAGAAGGCTTTAAAGAGATTGCCTATCAATTTGAAGGTGTCGCTAAAATTGAAAAAGAACACGAAGAAAGATATAGGAAATTATTAGATAATTTAAAGACTAATAAAGTATTTATCGCAAAAGGTGTTGTCATCTGGAAGTGCCGTAATTGTGGTCATATCCATGTTGGTAAAGAAGCACCAAAAGTCTGCCCAGTCTGCAAACATCCTCAAAGCTATTTTGAGCTCAAAGCAAAAAACTATTAATAATTTAAACGCCCGCAACTCGGGCGTTTTTATTTATCACAACATTAATTACTTAGTTGATTAAAACTGATTCAATCATTTCAATATTGATTAAAGGAGATTATATGAAAAGAAAATTACTCGTCTTACTATCGTTACCGTTATCTTGTTTATTACATTCATGTAATGAACCTTTAGTCTTAGAATCTTCAGTTCACGAAGTTACATCAGAAGCGTTTGGCAATATTGATTTTGAAGTTACTCATGAACAATTCTTAAAAGCTGGTTTTGATTATGATGATATGATTGATATTACTTTTAAAGATGTCACTGAGGATCATCAAGATAAAACATTCGAAGTAGCATACGTAAAAAATTACAATGAGGCTGGATATTATTGTCCTTGTATTTGCAATTATGAAGGAAAAAAAGATAGATTCGAGATGGCGTTTGGAATGGATCCTATTAAAAATACGGTTGGTAAGTTAGAAAATAAAAAAGTAATTTTTAAATTAAAACAGAAACACGGCTACGCGAAGATTAGACAACTAGTCGATTGTGGTAGAAAGCT
>JAZLFE010000042.1:0-1064 GCA_045615605.1 Bacilli bacterium
TTGGGCACGTCTGTATCTCGCTTCCTTTTGTGTATTTAAGCGTTAAACCTAAATTACAACAAATGGATCCTAATTTATATGAAGCCGCAATGGATTTAGGATGTACTCCTAAGAAAGCTTTGTTTAAAGCAGTGATTCCTCAAATTCTTCCAGGAGTATTTAGTGGATTCCTACTCGCATTAACGTTATCACTTGATGACTTTATTGTTACCGCGTTCCTTCGTGGACCTGGACTATTAAGCGGCGATAAATCAATTGAAACGCTATCTACCTTGGTACAAGCAAAGATTAAGAAAGGACCAATACCTCCTCCAATGAGAGCGTTAACTACTATTATCTTTACGTTAATCTTTATTGGAGTAATCGCTGTTTCAATTTATCGTGCTCGTGAAGAGAAACGTAAAGCTAAGCGTATTGGTAAACATACAGCATGGAGGATTAAACATGCGGACCGCTAAAGGATTACTAGTAATACCAGCCGTCTTATTATTAATGCCTTCTCTTTTTAGTTGCAGTAATAATAATCCAAATACGATTTATTTAAAAATATTAAATAGTGAAGATTATATCGCGGATGGATTAGTAAAAGAATTTGAGAATCAATTTCAAAATTTTAATGGTAAGAAAGTTGAAGTAATTTATGACACTTTCGATACCATGGAAAACATGTTTAACACTCTAAAGACTGGTAAGACTAAATATGATTTAGTGTGTGCGAGTGATTACATGGTTCAAAAATTAGTGAACAATAATTTAGTGCAAAAAATTGAACACAATAAAGTTAAAAATTATAACAACGATGGTGATGATGATGCTTGTTATGCATCTAACTATATTAGAGATGAATTAAAAAGTGTTAAGTGGGGCGAAAATGACGAAAAGGTTTTAGATGATTATTGTGAATGTTATATGTGGGGTACTTTAGGAATCCTATATAATCCTACGTTTATTCTTAATCGAGTGAGTGAAGAAAAATTTAAATCTGATATGGAGTCATTTTCTAATCTTTGGGATCCAACTTATCTAAAAACAATTTCAATAAAAGATTCAATGCGTGATACTTA
>JAZLFE010000043.1:0-10577 GCA_045615605.1 Bacilli bacterium
TGAGCTATTATCACTTAAATCAAATCGAAGTGGATATCCGCCATATTTAAAATAATTTTCAAAGTTAATCTTGTTTCTTTTAAATTTCTTAACATAGTTAATTGCTTCATTATAACTAAATGGATAAATAGTAAATTGAATGGTTCTGCCTGTTAAAATAGAAGATATTTCACTAGATAACATTTTAGAATTAGAACCGGTAATAAAGATAGAACAGTCAAATGAGACTCTAAATGAATTAATCGCTTTTTCAAAATGAGATACATGCTGAATCTCATCAAAGAATAAATATTGTTTATTTTTCTTTCCTTTATGTTTATTAACGAATTCATTTAATTTCTTGTAGTCATCAATTTCTTCATATTCACTATCTTCAAAATTAATATAAATAATATCTTCTTCTTTAATGTCTTTTTTAAGTAATTCCTCAATTATTAAAAAGAGAATCATGGATTTGCCACTTCTTCTAGAACCCGTTAATACTTTAACAATATCAACATCAATAAAGGGTCTTATCTTATTAAGATAACGTTCTCTTTTTATTAAGTTCTTTTTTACTATTTTCATGATTTAATAATATCATAACTTGGAAAAATTACAAATTTTTTGAGTTTTTCCAAATTCAAATATTTGTAACTATATATAGTTACAATATACATTATTTATTATCATAATAAGTTTATATACTTATTATATGTTAGAATAGTTATCGTCTTATGCGAGTACAATTAGGAGATCATTTTACATATAAAAAGATATTTCAATTAACCATCATGCCTATTTTTATGATGGTATTTATTTCTTTATATAGTCTCGCAGACGGAATAATCACTAATCGAGTAGTAGGGGAAGCAGGATTTGCTGCTACTAATTTAATTTGGCCAGTCACGATGATTATTGGTGGCTTTGGTTTTATGTTTGGTATTGGTGGCGCTGCTTTAGCAAGTAAACGATTAGGAGAAGGTAACCAAAAAGGCGCTAATAACGTATTCTCTAATGTAGTAATAGCGGCTCTAGCGGTAGGATTAGTATTATCCATTACTTGTTATTTTGTAACTGAACCAATAGTACGTGCTATGGCATCAGTTACTAGTAATATTGATGAGAATATTATTACTAACGCTATTATTTACGGTAAGATACTATGCTTTGGTCAATTCGCCTTTATCTTACAAAATCTATTTCAAAGTTTCTTTGTTGTTAATGAAAGACCAATGTTAGGTTTCTTATTCTCTTTAGTAGCGGGAGTTACTAACATTGTTTTTGATTTAATCTTTATGATTCCGTGTCATATGGGAGTAGCAGGCGCTGCAACTGCCACTATCATGGGATTTATCTTCTCAGGAGTTGGATCATTAATCTATTTCATACTCCAAAAGAATGGAAAGATTAAATTAGCTATCCCTCATATGGAATTTAAAGCGATTGGTAAATCAATGCTTAACGGGGTTAGTGAATTTATTAATAACGTGGCTATGAGTATTGTATCGATTATCTTTAATGTAGAAGCACTATATTGGTATGGTCAAGATGGTGTAGTAGCCTATGGTATTATCCAAGTTGTTCTATTAATATTTGTTGGAGTATTTGTAGGTTATTCTAATAGTATTGCTCCGGCGATTAGTTATCATTATGGTGCGAAGAATAAAGATGAAATTCATAATCTATTTAAAAAGAGTTCTGTCTTTATTATTGCCTCTGCAATCTTTATGTTAGCCTTTGGTGAAGCAATGGCGGGAGTATTAGCAAAAAGTTTCTCTACTGATCCTAAGACTATAGAACTCGCTACCTATGCGATTAGAGCATGGTCTGTTCATTTCATCTTTGCGGGTCCAGTTATCTTTATCTCTAACTTTTTTACTGCTCTTAATGATGGTGTTGATAGCGGAATATGCGCTATCTTTAGAACATTTGTTTGTGAAATAGCCTGTATCTTTATCTTACCTATCTTCTTTGGTGAAGTTGGATTATGGTGGATGCCTGCAGTAAGTGAATTCTTAGGATTTGCTTTAGGTGCTACTTTATTAATTATTAGACGTAAGAAATATAATTATTAGATTATAAATTAATAATCCTAATGATATTTATAAATAATATAAAAGCGAGATTAATAATTTTATAATATGGCTAAAATAAAGTTGCACTTTAGATTAGTCAGATGGATATTGAAGATATTTTAGCTTAACTATAGATTGCGAATATTAAAATATTCAATAGGACGTTAAATGTCATTGTTAATTAATTTATTTGCTATTTACTAATACCTTATATACAATATTAGTCGTTAAAGTTAAAAAGACTTTAATCTCTTATATCAAAAAAATATGAGTGGCGTGAGCTACTCTTTATTTTTTAAGAGGATGTTCTATGGGAAGAATTGAAGATAATGTAAGATCACTTATTGAATCGAAGATTAATAATCTTGGATATCTATTAGTGAACATCCATTACTTCAAAGAAAATGGAGATAATTATCTCCGTATTACTGTAGATAAAGATAGTGATATATCACTTGACGATATCGTCTATCTATCTGATCTAATCTCTCCCTTATTAGATGCTAACGATGTAATAAATGATAAATACATCTTAGATATCACCTCATTAGGAGTAGAGAAAGAGATAATGGTATGTAAATTACCTAATTATCTTAATAAATACCTTAATGTTCATTTATCTCATCCATTTAAAGGATTAAATAACATTATTGGTACATTAATTAAGGTTGATACTGACTCTATCTTAATGGAGATAAATGATAAAGGAAAAAAAAGAATCATCGCTCTTAATAAAGAACATGTTGATAAAGTGCACTTAGCCATTAAATTTTAAGGAGAAAAATTTATGTTTAATGTAAAGAAGTTAATTAGCGCAGCCGAAGAATTAGGTCAAGCAAAAAACATTGAAAAGGAAACCATTAAGGATATAACTATCCAAGCTTTGGAAAAAGCTTATATCCGTATTCTTACTGGAGGTAATCAACCCGATGATCTACCAGATCCTAGAGTAAAAGTTATATTAGATACTACTAAAGGAACAGTAGATTTCTATCAAATCAAGACCATCAAGAAAGACGTTCAAGATGATATGATTGAAATTGATTTAGAAGACGCAATAGAAGAACTTAAAGGTAAGAAATTAGATTATGATATGGATGTTGAGTTACACGATGATAACATCGATATCGATGAATTATCTAAAATCTTCATTAAACAATTTAAGAACGCTTTCCATCAAAGATTAAATGACGCTGAAAAAGCTGTCTTATACGATACTTATAAAGATCATATTGGAGAGATTATTTTAGGTACAGTAGAAAAAGTAGAAGATCGTGGAGTAACTGTTAATATTGGTAAAAATAATGTCTATTTAACTCGTAAAGAGATGATTGGCGATGAAACCTTCACCGTTGGACAACAAATTAAATTATATTTAGATGATGTCTCTACTGATAAGAAAGGATCAATTCAAGTTACAAGAGCTGCTCCTGGCTTCTTAAAAAGATTATTTGAAGAAGAAATACATGAAATCTATGATGGCACAATTATTATTAAAGGTATCGCTCGTAGAGCAGGTAAACGTAGTAAAGTTGCTGTTTATTCTAATGATCCAGATGTTGATGCAACTGGCAGTTGTATTGGTAAAGATGGATCTCGTATTAATAAAGTCGTTAACCAATTAGGTGGTAATGGACGTGATAAAGAAAAGATTGATATCGTTCAATGGAACGAAGATCCATCTTTATATATTATTGACGCTCTTAGACCAGCCGAAGTAGTGGGTATTAATATTGACCAAGATGATGAAGAAGGTAAAGAAGCGACTTGTATTGTTAAAGATGGCCAATATTCTAAAGCTATTGGTCTACGTGGTGTTAATGTTCGTTTAGCGGTCCAATTAACAGGATACGACCTAACTATCTTAGAAGAGACTGCCGCTAAAGAAGAAGGCTTAAAATATACTACTAAAGAAGAACTTGATGCTAAAGACGCTGAAAGAAAAGAAGCAAAGAGAAAATCTGACTTTGCTAAACATACTCTTGAATTTAAAGCCGAGAAAGAAAAAGAAGAAGAACTTAAGAAAGTTGCTGATAACGCTATTGCGTCTAAAGAAGAAGCTAAAGCTAAACGTGAGGCAAAGAAGAAAGAAGAAAGTAAACCTTCTATCTCTAAGACTCCAGTATCTTCATTAGAAGAAGAATTAGCGAAAGCAAAAGCGGCTGCTACTCGTGCGCAACAACGCGCTGAGGAGCATGTTGAGATTAAGACTACTACTAATATTCTTGATCTAGAGAAACAATTAGAGAAAGAAAAAGAAGACGCAAAGAAAGTAGAAAAGAAATCTCGTCGTCCACGTAAGATTACAGAAAACGAAGTTCCTAACGAAAATAAAGAGGAAGTTAAGGAAGATAAGAAAGAAGAAATCCAAAAGATGGATATCTATACGGAAGAAGAATTACGTGAGATTGAAGAAGAAGAGAATGAGAACGCTCAAGATAACTACGATGAAGATGATGATGTCGATTATGATGAATTCGACGAATATTATGACGAAGAGAAGTAATATCTAAATTTAAATTAATCACTTAACATTAAGGAGGGTAAATAAGTATGAAAGATAATCGTAATAACTTTAATAACAATAAACGAATCTCGAATGTGAACAATAGTAAAGTTCATAATAAGAATCTTAATAAAGTTAATAACGGTGTATTTGTTTTTACTCGTTCCTTAAGTGTAGGTGAATTAGCGAAAGAACTTAATATACTACCTTCTGAAATAATTAAATACTTCTTCTTAAATAAGAAGATGGTTACTATTAACCAAATGTTAGATGATGACTCAATAGGAGAAGTATGTTTAAATTTTGGTTATGATGTTAAAA
Source organism: Bacilli bacterium (assembly GCA_045615605.1). Classification (GTDB taxonomy): domain Bacteria; phylum Bacillota_I; class Bacilli_A; order RFN20; family CAG-826; genus UB1719. The sequence goes on from JAZLFE010000043.1 coordinate 4,885, forward strand.
AAGAGAAAGTAGTAAACGCTGAGAACTTTGAAGAAGTAGAAATTAAAGACAAGAAGGAAGACTTAGTAGAACGTCCTCCAGTAGTAACTATTATGGGTCACGTTGACCATGGTAAGACTACTTTAATTGATGCGATACGTAATAGTAATGTTGTCGCTACTGAAGCTGGTGGAATATCGCAAGCTATAGGTGCATATCAAAAAGAAGTAAAAGGTAAAAAGATTACCTTTATTGATACTCCAGGGCACGAAGCCTTTACGGCGATGAGAAGTAGAGGAGCATCTGTTACTGATATTGTTATATTAGTAGTTGCTGCTGATGATGGCGTTATGCCTCAAACAGTAGAAGCTATTGATCACGCTAAAGCAGCAGGAGCACCAATCGTAGTAGCAATTAATAAAATTGATAAAGAAGGCGCTAATATAGAAAGAGTTAAGAATGATTTAATGAATTATGAAATTATCCCAGAAGAATATGGTGGTAAAAACATATTCTGTGAGATAAGCGCTAAAAAGAATATTGGTATTGAAAACTTAATGGAGAATATTATTACTTTAGCGGAAGTTCTTGAACTTAAAGCTAATCCTAAAAGATACGCTATGGGAACAGTCTTAGAAGCGAAACTTGATAAAGGTGAAGGTCCTAAGGCTACTTTATTAATTCAAAATGGAACTCTTAATAATAGTGATTATGTTGTAGTAGGAACCTCCTATGGTCATATTAGAAGAATGGTTAATGAACACCAAAAAGTATTAAAGACTGCTACTCCTGCAACTCCAGTAAGTGTTACTGGACTTAATGAAGTTCCTAACGCTGGTGATCACTTTATGGCTTTCCCGAACGAGAAAGAGGCTAGAGACATCGCCGCTAAACGTCATTTACAAAAAGAACAACAAGAAAGAAGTGGTACCGCTGCTCGTAGTCTTGATGATTTATATAAACAAGCTCAAGAAGGCGATGTCACTACTCTTAACCTATTAATAAGAGCGGATTCTACTGGTTCAGTAGAAGCATTAAAGAGTTCTATTATGAAGATAGAAGTTAAAGGCGTAAAAGTTAATATTATTAGAGCTACAGCAGGCGCAATCACGGATAGTGATATCGCTTTAGCAAGTGCCTCTAATGCGATTATCTATGGCTTTAACGTTCGCCCAAGTGCGAACATAAAAGCCAAAGCCGATGAAGAAAAAGTAGAAATAAGATTACATCGTATTATCTATGCTTTAATTGAAGAAATTGAAGGTGCGCTTAAAGGTTTAACTAAACCAGAACTTAAAGAAGTTACGATGGGTCAAATGGAAGTTAGAAATTTATTTAAAGCGAATAAGATTACTATTGCAGGCTGTTACGTTACTGAAGGTCATATAAAGGCTAGAAGTAAGATTCATTTAATCCGTGATGGCATTATTATCTATGATGGTGAATTAGGATCACTTAAGAGATTTAAAGATGATGCCTCTGATGTTAAATCAGGATTTGAATGTGGTGCAACTATTCTAGGTTATAACGATATTCATGAAGGTGATATTATTGAAGCCTTTGAGATGAAAGAAGAGGCAAGTAAGTAATATGGACCGTAAGCCTAAAGTTAAAGCTATTATTGATCGTAATATCCGTGATATTGTTTTATCTTTAGCGAACAATAAATTAGGATTCATCTCCGTTAACAATGTTGAAGTAAGTAATGATTATAGTATTGCTAAGATATATGTATCTTTCTTAGGTAGTAAAGATGCAAAGAAATCTTTTGAGAAACTTACTACTATGGCGCCTTATGTACGTCATGAATTATCTCAAAAGATTTCTTTATATAAGACTCCTGAGATTAGATTTGTTCATGATCAACGATTCATCATTGATGAAAGGATGAATGAATTACTTAAGAAAGATCAGGCTGAGCTTGATCAGATGAAGAAGAAATAATAAGTTATTTATTTATATATTGTCCGTTAATTTTTAATCTTTTATGCGAGTACTCAAATATGTCGTTTTTAGATTTATAAGATAGTACTGGAGGATGGAAAAGGGAACGTTCGGCCTTATCAACAATTTTGTTATCTATAATTAAAAAAGAATTAAACGCTTCGAAACATACTATTTGATGATTTTTATTATTGTATTTTTTTAAATTGAAGCGTGACGCTCCATAAATAGAAAAGATAATTCCTAGTATTAAACTTAATAGACTAAATAGACCAATGACAACTGAATCTGGAGTAACCAAAAACTCTATTAGTATCAAAATAGTTGGAACAATAAAACATAAAGCGAAATAAAACATCAAATAAAGAACACAACTTTTATATGTCTTCATATTTTATATACTTATTATAATTATTAACCATTTTTTAGTCTAGCATTAAACTTGTTTAATCAAAGTGTATTTTTTAAAACTTTGATAGAAAATAAATAATAATATAAGATTATTCATATGGCAATTGTATACGAAGGCACTGTACTTAAATTTAAGTCAGATGTTTTATATAACAAACTTACATCTGAATTAATTAAAGTTTTGGAAGAACTTCATCTTAATGCTGGCATAGATAGTCAAATGTCTGCTTGGCAAAATTCTCTTAGTAGAATGAGAGACGTTTTAGAAATCGCTCAGACCCCGAATGATTGTAAAGTCGCAATTGAATATAACATTCCTCAAACTTGTAAGAGAGTAGACTTTATGATTCTTGGCTCTGACAACAATAATAAAAATAATGTTGTTATTATTGAGCTAAAGCAGTGGGCCAAAGTTGAAAAAGTTGGTGATGCCTATGAACATTCAATTATGTCTGATTTAAGATCGCATCAACCTACTGCTCATCCTTGTTATCAAGCTTATTCGTATAAAGCTTTAATTCAAAATTATGCTGATAGAGCAAATCTTGCTCCCACTAATTTAGCGCCTTGTGCTTATTTGCATAATTTGCGCGATTCATATCGTCCAATAATAGAAGATCCTATCTATAGTGAATGGATTCATGAGGCTCCAGCATTTTTAATGAGTGATGCAGTTAAACTATGTGATTTTATTAAGAAATATATTACTAAAAAATCATCTGATAAAGATTTGCTATATAAAATCGATTACGGGAAAATTAAACCTCAAAAATCATTGCAAGATTGTCTTGATTCTATGTTATGTGGTAATGAAGAGTTTAAGATGATTGATGACCAAGTAGTTGCATTCGATAGAATTATGGATTCTATTAATCAAGCGAAGAATGATAGCAAAAAGCATGTCTTAATTATTCGTGGTGGTCCTGGAACTGGTAAATCTGTTTTAGCAATTAATTTATTAGCTAAATGCATCTCTAAATTAGAATTAAATGCTGCTTACATTACCAAGAATATGGCACCAAGAAAATGCTATACTCGTCTTTTATCTAAGGGTAATGCAAGAAAAGAAATTAATCTTAAATTAGCGATTCAATCTCCTTATGGTTTACCTAATATGCCTAATAATGCTCTTGATGTAGGTATATTTGATGAAGCACACAGAATGCAAAGACAGCCTTATATGTATAATGGTAATGATATGTTAACTGACGCTATTAAAGCATCAAGAATATCAGTATTTTTAATTGATGAAGATCAAAGAATAACAACTAAAGATTGCTATAATGTAGATTCAATTATTAAAATTGCTAAAGAATTAAATTGTCTTATTGACACTCCAGAACCATTTGAATTATCCTCTCAATTTAGATGTGGTGGTTCAGATGGTTATATTGCATACTTAAATAGTGTCTTAGGAATAGGCGATTCTATAAATGGCATATTTGATTTATCTGGTTTGGATATTCGTGTTTATAGTGATCCGTGTCTAATGAGAGAAGATTTAAGAAAATTAAATGATATTAATAATAAAACTAGAATGGTAGCGGGATACTGTTATGATTGGAATGTTAAAAATCATCGCGGAGATTACGATGTTATAATCGGTGACTTTAAAGCTAAATGGAATTTAGAAAAAGATGATATATGGGCAGTTAACCCAAATTCGTTTGATGAGATTGGCTGCATTCATACTTGTCAAGGAATGGAATTTGATTATGCCGGTGTATTTATAGGAAGAGACCTTAGATACGAAAATGGAAAAGTTATTACTGATAAACAAGCTATCTCGAAAGACGATAAGACTAGCGGAATTAGAAATTGCAAAAATGATTTGTTAGCCGATCGTCTTATTAGAAATACTTATAAAGTATTGTTAACTAGAGGATTAAAAGGATGCTATATCTATTGTGAAGATAAAGCGCTAGCAGAATATTTGACTGAAAGATTAAGGAGTAATCGCAGCTAATGGATAGATTAGAAAAACTTGATAAGAGAATTAGAAAATTTAATAAAGATAGAGATTGGGATCAATTCCATAGTCCTGCTAATTTAGCTAAATCGATTTCAATTGAAGCTAATGAATTATTAGAATGCTTTCAATGGAATGATGATAAATATGATATGGCAGATGTTAAAGAAGAATTAGCAGATGTAGCGATTTATTGTATTCAAATGGCACAGGTTTTAAATTTAGATTTAATTGATATTATTAATAAAAAGATTTCTGTTACTGAAAAGAAATATCCAATAAAAAAAGCTAAGGGTATTTCGACTAAATATAATAAACTATAAATTTCTTTTAATTCGATTGATATGATCGCTTTCTGAACATATTGGATTAGTTTTGTAACGGTTTATTTTTTCATACATTTCTTTAATTTTATTATCGTTAAAGACAACATCGTTAAATGAATTTAGGTACTTTAATAATTCTCTTCTCTTATGAACTATGTTGTCGCAATTTTTAATATGTCTTGTGTTGTTTTGTACGAGAACAATGCAGGAATAAATATTATCTTTTTGATTTAATATTCCGCTGATTCTGGAACAATGAGTTTTATTTTGTCTGATAGGATTATAGATTTTATTTTTTGTTTCATATCCTAAGACTTGGGTCCAGTAGTTATCATGATATGATCCATATATAAATCCACTTAAGTTTTTAGTTTCAATAACAAATATTCCGTAAGAGGTAAACAAAATATGATCTATTTGGCTTGTTGATCCTTTTAAATTATTGATTATTACATCATTAATTAAGTAACCCTTATGATTCGTTAAGTATTTATTTAAAACTTTAATTATACTGTTTTCGCCATATTCTCCTTTTTCACATTTGATCAATTCTTTTAATGAAAAATTTCCGTATTTCTTTTTAAGTTTATTGACTTTTATTACGTAAAAAATTATTCCAAGCAAAATAAGAACGGATGCAAACAATCCCTCTAATATCATTATTATTTTTGAATCCATATTTTTATTGTACTACAAAAATCGCGCCCTCACCTTGTCTACGACACCGTGAGGGTTATTTTATTTATATAAGTGAGTGATATGCCCCTTATTATGTAAACCAAACGAGACTTTTATAAATTATTTATATTTATTAATAAATATATAAATAGAATTAATTAAAATTACTCTTATTTTTTTCTAATTAATTAGTAGGAGGACTTTTTTATGATTAAGTATAAGTTTAATCAGTATCTATCTTTATTAGATATTAAGCATATGTCTAATGAAATGCTATCTAAAATATTTATAAGAGGGTATGATAAAATTATTCAAGAGATAAAACATATGGAATCTACTAATAAACGTAATAATATATCATTAAAGCAAGTTTATGATTCAGTTAT
>JAZLFE010000044.1:0-8931 GCA_045615605.1 Bacilli bacterium
GGACTATTTATTTAATTTTTTATATACGCATATTAATATATATCGCGCGCACATTAATAAAAAATTTTTTCTACAGGTACACGTATGTTAATAGTAATTAATCTATATATGTACGCACGATAATATTTTTGTATGCACGTATGTTAATAATAATCTTCTAATGATCGATAAATTCTAGTGATAGTTAAACCTTTATCACGCACGCGTAATATATTTAGTATCACGCGCACGCGTTATATAAATTCGCACCATATATGTACATGCAATAATACTAATCACACACATGAATACGTAGGTTAAATACAATAAACGTTCGCATATTAATATAAATATTAATAGCACTCGCTTGTTAATATTATTAGCATACGAATATTTATATATTTAGTAGATTTTTTACTACCAATTTTTAAGCATTTTTAAACCTTGTCAATAGGAAATATCAAAATTTTAATAATATATTAATATTATTATAAATAAAATTTAGTAGTTTTGTAGTGTTAATATTAGTTGATTTGTTATAATAATGTCATGGAAATTTCAAGCACGAACATCATTGCTAAAAAGTATACAGACGATATGTACGCTACACGAGACGAAGTCCGCAACGGGCTCAATACTTCACTCGTTGATCCTTTCTGGAATGCGATACTCTCTTATCGTTCTCAATACAGCAAGACCTTAAGCCTTAAGACGGCAAACAATCTCAGTTATTATGTGTGTAACACGCCTACAATCATCGAAAAGGCTAACGACTGTAATTCCCGTCTAGCCAGTTGCCTTTCGTCGTTCATATCGCTCGATGAGGGCGTAAAAGAGCGTGTTCGCTACAAGTGTGCTTACGATTCAATTGCCTATGTTGGAGCGGCCAATGGAGAAACTTTTAGCAACGATTTCATTAATTCAGTAATCGCTGGCGAGGCTAAAAACATTCAAGGCTTATCTAGCGCTAAAGCTAAAGCCGTTGACTATTACGACGCGTATAAGACACTTGGAGAGCATCGCGTGGACATTAACGAGGACTTCCTAGTTAATCTCTACGTAACAATCAGCAAAAAGGAAATTACCAGCATTTACCGTAATTTCGATTTCCCTGCTAACAACATGACCGTCGTAAGTCCAGATAGTAAAGGAATCTCATTCCGTAATATTCAAAAGCACATGGATATCTTGTTTAACTTTCTAAACGAAGAAAAGATTTCAGTTATCTATAAAGCTTCTGCAGCGTATTATTATATAAACTACGTTAAACCCTTCCCAGAATTTAATAACGAGATTGCGATCTTGCTATTAAAAGCAATAATCGGGAATGATAATAAAGAACAAATCGGTTATCTACTACCGTTTGAAGAATTATTCAAACATTATCAAACTTTTGAAATTGACTTTAAAGAGACTAATCGTGGTAATGACTTAACTTATGTACTTGTACGCATTATTACATACGCAACTGGAATCACTGAAACGTTCCTCGATAATTGCACGAACACGAAAATAGACGATTTGAAGCGCGAACATGCCCCAAGGGCTGACGAGAACCCGTCAATCGAGATAAAGTCTCTTAATCAAGTCGAAAACGAAGAAAAAAGAGAAGAAGCCGCAAAAGGAACCGTGATGCCGTCGTTATTATCAGGGCTTGATGAGAAAGATGCGAATAAGTTTGAAAAGTTCCTACTTGAAAAGAATCCGCGCTTAAAGAAATCGCAAGCGCATTTCTACGCTCGTCACTGCACGATTGGGAGCTATTACACAATCCAGATGTTCAAGAAATTTGAGAAGGTAGTTTATGAAACTGCAAGAACAAGTATGGACGCATTAGCCGAGTTCGGTTATTATAAGAAAGAGCAAATAAAAAACAAATTTGTTTACACTCCGGTTAAAATAGAAGAGGAGAAAAAAGATGAATCTACCAATATTAGCAATTGAACCTGGTATTATTGCCCTTATAGTTTTACTAGTTGTTTTTGGCATTATCATTTTAACTATCATCATGCTTAAACGTCATACTAATTTATTTCATAAAGATGAGAAACCTAGTGAAGATAAGATTCGTAAAGAAGAACTTAATCGTGTTTTAGAAGACGTTAAAGACGAAGATACTAAAAAAGCTATGGAAGATTTTGATAAAAATCATCCACAAAATGAAGAAGCTAAAAAACCAGAAGACCATCAATAGTCTTTATATTCATATTCCATTTTGTCGCAATATTTGTTTTTATTGTGACTTTCCAAAGTTACTTAAGAATCCTGATTTAGAAAAGAAATATCTAATCGCTTTAATAAAAGAATTGAAGAGTCAAAAAATAAATCATAAATTAAAAACCATTTATATTGGAGGAGGCACTCCTAGTAGTGTTAATTTACTTCCTTTATTTAAGGAACTCAGTAAATACCTAGATAAAGATACTGAATTTACTGTAGAGGCAAATGTTTTAGACATTAACATAGACTTGCTTAAACAATATAAAAACTACGGAGTGAATCGTATTTCTTTAGGGGTTCAATCGCTTAATAATGATTTACTTATAGTATTAGGAAGAAAGCATTGCCGTTTAGATGTATTAAATAAAATAAAACTTACTAAACGTTATATTAAAAATATCAACGTTGATCTTATCTACGGATATAAAGAATTAAGTTTAGAAAAACTAAAAAAAGAAATTAAAGATTATTTAAATCTTAACGTGAATCATATCTCAACTTATAGTCTAGAAATTCACAAATGTACTAAATTTTATAACGACAAACGTAAAGACTTAGACACCTCCATTGTAAGAGAACAGTTCGATTTAATTTATTCTAGTCTTACTAACCATGGTTATAACCGTTATGAAATTAGTAACTTCGCTAAAGAAGGATATGAGAGTAAACATAACATTACTTATTGGAAAGATAATGAATATTACGGAATTGGACTCGGCGCAGCGTCTTATAAAAATAAAGTTCGTTATAAAAATACTTTAAATATCTTTAATTATCTAAGTGGTAAATACCAAATGGAAAAAGAGAAAATAAGTTTAGAAGATGATAAAAAATATTATTTAATGCTTAATTTAAGATTAAGCGATGGAATTAAGCTTAAGGAATATAAAAAACGATTTAATATTGATTTATTAGACGAGAAAAGAGAAGCGATTAATAAATTAATAAAACGTAAATTATTATTGATTAAGAACGATTATTTATTAACAACCTATGAAGGGAGTATGTTACTTGATATAATATTAGAGGAATTGTTTTAAATTATGGAAATTGCTAGATTTAACAAAAGAGTATTTGCTTTCTTAGTAGATTATTTATCTCCAATGACAATAGGAGCCGTTTTATCTTATCCATTATTTAAATTTGTTGATGGACTTCCATTATATTTTGCAATTATTATCTCTGCATTAATCTGCTACGGCGTCTATTTATTATTTAATGTTCCTATCATGTATTTTTCTAAAGGAAGCACTCTCGGATCATTTATCTTTAGAATAAAGACTGTTAAAAAAGATAATTCTAAATTAACTATTAGAAGTATTTTAGTAAAACATTTATATTTAGGCCTACTTCCCTTTACTATCGCGAACGCAATTTATATGTTAGTGGTCCATACCGAGCAAACTTTATTTGACCGAATCACTAACACCATTGTCATCGATATTAAGAACTCTCCCAGCTTTAATTCTACTGAAGAAGAAAGCAAAAATAATAACGAATAATTCACTTAATTTAACAAAAAATTAAAAATATTTTAAGAAAGTTACCTATAGGTAATATTTTTATTTAAAATATTTTGGCACTTTTTATTTGACAGTGCTAAATAATGTTCCTATAATGTATTTGGCACTTAAAAAGAAGGACTGCCAAAATATGACAAGAAAAGAAGAAATCTTAAAACTCATCGTTCAGCACTTTATTAGAACTGCTGAACCAGTCGCCAGTAAGACCCTTATTGATGAATATGGGTTAGATTTTTCTAGTGCTACTATTCGTGCTGAGATGAACGAGCTAGAAAAAGAAGGCTTACTTGAAAAGACTCATACTTCTAGTGGTCGTATCCCTTCTAAGAAAGGATATGAATATTATTTAACTCATCTACGCGAAAACAATATTAATGATGAAATTAAGATGAGACTACAAACCGTTATGGATAAGAAAGTCGCATCTGTAGAAAATGTCATTAAAGAAAGTTGTGAAATCTTGGCGAAGATGACTAACCTAGTTAGTGTTATCTCCTCTAACGATAGTAACGATGAACATTTAGTGAATATCCAAATCGTACCTATTTCTAGTAATAGTGCGACCGCGATCTTAGTAACGGATAAAGGATACGTAGAAAATAGAACCTTTGTCTTTGAAGATAAAGTAAGCGTAGATGATATATCTAGCTGTGTTAAATTACTTAATGATCGTTTAAAAGGAACTTCTATCTCTGAACTTGTCCCAAAGATGGAAGCAATTAAACCAATCTTAAGTGATTACGTGATTGATCATGATGTAATTTATCAAGCAATCTTAGAAACATTCTTAAGATTCGCATCTGATCGCTTAGAAATATTTAATAAAGATGAATTACTTAATCAACCAGAATTTAAAGATAACGCTGAACGTTTAAAGAAGATGATTGAATTATTCGATAATCCGAATAAATTAAAACAAGAAATCGCTAAAGTTGGTAAGAACATTAATAGTAATGTTTCTGTTCATATCGCTGATGAAGATAAGTCTAATGATATGTCAGTAGTCTCTGCCTCTATATCCTTAGGTAATGATAATGAAGGAACTATCTCCTTATTAGGACCTACCCGTATGGATTATGATAAGGCAGTAAGTCTACTCGACTATGTCGCTAAGACACTAAACGAACATTTTAAAAATAAAGGAGGTATCGCTAATGAAAGAGGAAAAACTCGAAAAGAAGGAAATGAAAAAGGAAGCGAAGCTAAGCGAAAGTCTACAAAAAGAAGTTGATAAACTAAAGCAAGATATTGAAAAACTTACTGCGGATAATAATCAATGGAAGAATTCTTATTATAAAGCGTATGCAGATACGGAGAATCTAAGAAAATCTATTGAAAAAGATCATCAAGAGGCTATCAAATATCGAGCGGAAGGATTTATCAACAATCTACTTCCAATACTAGATGGTTTCCATCTAGCGTTAGCAAATCCTGCTCCTAGTGAAGAATTAAAGAATTACTTAGTAGGATTCACGTATATCTACAATAATCTAGTCAAAGTATTAGAAGATGAAGGAGTTAAAGAAATAATTCCTAAAGTGGGAGATAAATACGATGAAAGAACGATGGAAGCGATGGAGACGGTGTATCAAGAAGGTGAGCCTAATCTAGTCGTGAAAGTCAATATGAAAGGTTACTTACTAAAAGATCATCTAGTAAGACCGGCTCTGGTGGTCGTCAGCACCAATAAAAAAGAGACGCCGAAGGAAAACGCAGATAACCAAGAAAAACAAGCATAATTTAGGAGGATAAATAATTATGGCAAAAGAAATTATCATTGGTATCGATCTTGGTACCACTAACTCAGTTGTGAGTTACTTACAAGCGGATGGTAAGGTAAAAGTCATCCCCAATCCAGAAGGCACTAATACTACACCTAGTGTTGTAGCATTTAAAGCGGATGGAGAAGAAATCGTTGGTAACGCTGCTAAGCGTCAAGCCATCACTAATAGTGATACTGTTAGTAGCATTAAACGTTTAATGGGATCTACTGAAAAAGTTCACATTAACGCTTTAAAGAAAGATTTCACTCCACAAGAAATCTCTGCAAAAGTTTTAGCGTATATGAAAGACTACGCTGAAAAGAGCATTGGTAAGAAAGTATCTAAGGCAGTTATTACTGTTCCTGCTTACTTTAATGACGCACAAAGACAAGCAACTAAAGATGCTGGTAAAATTGCTGGATTAGAAGTTGCTCGTATTATTAATGAACCTACTGCAGCTGCTCTTAGCTATGGTATGGAATCTAAGAAATCAGGAAAGATTTTAGTATTTGATTTAGGTGGTGGTACTTTCGATGTATCTATTCTAGATATTGGAGATGGAACATTTGAAGTTATCTCTACTAGTGGTGATAACCACTTAGGTGGTGATGACTGGGATAAAGTCTTAGCGGATTATATCAAAGCTCAAATCAAGATTGAAAAAGGCGTTGATCTTAACGATAAGATGGCAATGCAACGTTTCTTAGACGCTGCTGAAAAAGCTAAGATTGAATTATCATCTAGCTTAGAAACTATTATCTCTTTACCATTCATTGGAATGGGAAAGAATGGTCCGATTAACTTTGAAATGAAGTTAACTCGTGCGAAGTTCCAAGACTTAACTAAACACTTACTCGCTCGTTGCGAGATTCCAGTTAAGAATGCACTTAAAGATGCTAAATTATCTGCGAATGATATTAACGAAGTTCTATTAATTGGTGGTTCTATTAGAATGCCAGCGGTTCAAGAACTCGTTAAGAAATTATTAGGTAAATCACTTAATTTAAGTGTTAACCCTGATGAAGCCGTTTCTATTGGTGCAGCGATTCAAGGTGGTGTTATCTCAGGTGATGTTAAAGACGTAGTCTTACTCGATGTTACTCCATTAACTTTAGGTATTGAAACCTTAGGCGGTGTCTTAACTCCATTAATCACAAGAAATACCACAATCCCAACGACTAAGAGTCAAATCTTCTCAACCGCTGCGGATAATCAACCAGCTGTTGATATTATGGTTTATCAAGGTGAACGTCCAATGGCGCACGATAATAAATTATTAGGTCACTTCCAACTTACTGGTATTAAACCAGCAAGACGTGGTGAACCACGTATTGAAGTTACCTTCAGCATTGACGTTAACGGTATCGTTAATGTTAAGGCGAAAGATCTTGATACTCAAAAAGAACAAAGTATTGAAATCAAGAACTCTTCTGGTTTATCAAAAGAGGATATCGACCGTATGGTAAGAGAAGCGGAAGAAAATAAAGAAGCGGATGAAAAGAGAAAATCGGATGTTGAGCTTAAGAATAAGGCGGAACAATACCTTAATAGTATTGAGACTAGCCTACAAGAAAAAGGCGATAAGATTACTCCTGAACAAAAGGCTCAAACTGAAAAACTTCGTGATGAATTAAAAGAAGCTTTATCTAAAAACGATATGGACACTCTCCGTAATCGTATTAATGAACTTGAGCAAGCCGCGCAAATGATGGCGAGTGCGCAAGCGGGTAATGGTGATCCTAATGCAACCGCTAACCCAACTGGTGATAACCAAAAACCAGGTGAAGAGAAAAAGAAAGACGACGTCGTTGACGCTGACTTTACAGATAAAAACTAATCATTAAAATAGGTGTAGGGGATTTTATTCCCCTACATCTTATTTATTAAATTTTATGGCTAATAAGAAAGACTATTACGAGACTCTAGGAATAAATAAAAGCGCTAGTAAAGATGAGATTAAAGCAGCTTATCGTAAACTTGCTAAACAATATCATCCGGATATTAATAAAGCTCCAGGTGCCGAAGAAAAGTTTAAGGAAGTTCAAGAAGCTTACGATGTGCTTTATGATGATAATAAAAGAGCGACTTATGACCAATTTGGTCATGCCGCTTTTGAACAAGGCGCTAACCAAGGTGGCTTTGGAGGACAAGGTTTCTCTGGAGCGGGTTTTGGTGATATTAATTTAGATGATATATTTGGATCTTTCTTTGGTGGATCTTCTCGTAGACGTAGTTCATCTCGTCGCGGTCCTCGTAGAGGAGAAGACCAAATCATGCGTGTAAGAGTTCCTTTCATGGATGCGATTAACGGTAAATCAATTACGCTTAATTTAACTTATGATGAGATGTGCTCTAGCTGTCATGGAGAAGGTGGGTCTACTTCTACTTGTAGTCAATGTGGCGGTACAGGATACGTGATAGGACAAAGAAATACTTTCTTTGGTGTGATGCAATCACAAGAGACTTGTCCATTATGCGGTGGATCAGGAAAGATAATTAATTCTCGTTGTTCTAAATGTAACGGTAAAGGTTATAACAAAATTAAAAAGAGTTTTGATGTTAAGATTCCTGCTGGTATTAATAATGGTCAACAAATTAGATTACAGGGTAAAGGAAGTAGAGGCACTAACGGAGGGCCTAACGGAGATTTATATTTAGAAATTGCTGTTGAACCACATCGTAACTTTAAGCGTGATGGTAATGATATTCATTTAACTATTCCACTATCTTTTATTGATGCAAGTCTAGGTTGTGAAGTAGAAATTCCTACTGTCTATGGTTCAGTGAATCTAAAGATTCCTAGCGGCACTCAACCTACTCAAGTATTTAAACTCAAGGGTAAAGGTGTTATCGATATGAGAAGTAAGACTCCTGGTGATCAATATGTACATCTTGAGATTAAAACACCTGATAAATTAAATAAGAAACAAAGAGAACTACTTGAAGAATTTAAGAATGAAGAAGGTAGTGATAATTGGTTCTCTCGTTTTAAAAACGCATTCCGTAAATAAATATGAAGATATTAGTAGTCTCCGATTCTCATGGTGATGATGAGACACTTAAAAAAATTGCTTTAAGACATCAGGATTGTGATTATTATCTCCATTTAGGAGATTCACAATCTACTTTAGAAAATATCTCCCCTTTTACTTCCGTTAAAGGGAATTGTGATTTCTTTTTATCTAAGTTTAAAAAGAGTATCTCTATTGATACTCCGATAGGAAGACTATACGCTGAACATATCCCTTTTTATACTACTAATATTAATGAACTTAAAAGAAAGGGATATAAGATTTATCTACATGGTCACACTCATAGAAAAAGAAATGAAGTAATCGAAGGTATTAATATTTTTAATCCCGGTTCTATTGCCTATCCAAGAGATAACACTTCTAGTTATCTAATTTTAGATATTAGTGAAGATAAGATAATTCCTAAATTTTTTG
>JAZLFE010000045.1:0-2182 GCA_045615605.1 Bacilli bacterium
CGGCATCAGCTAACGCTAAATCATATTCATCTTCAATTTTTTCAAAATACGCCCTTTTTATAGCTTCGCTTAAAGAAACGCCATTAATCTTTGCGTAAGCATCAGCTAAACGTCTTTCATCATCATTCATTCTAATTGATATAACCATACCTAAAACCTCTGTAATACATTGTAATACAACATATGGATAAATCAAGTATCAATTATGTTTTGATTACGTTTCACAAAGGTAGGTAACAAATAAAAAGAAGTTCTCTATAATTAGTTTATCCACAAACAATAAGGAGAACTTCCTATGACTATTCTACCAAACGAAACTAATAACTTTGAAAATTTCGTAATTAATTTTATTAAAAACGCGAAAGAAATAAGTCTAAAAGAACTTGCTAATCAATTAGAGATAATCGATAAGGCGTTATACGTAAAAAGACCTCAAACATTAAAAATAATTAAATTAAAACAAAGATCAATTCTTACTACTTTTGGAATGCTAACTTTTAAACGAAGATATTATTTCGATGAGCTAGAACATAAATATTTATATTTATTAGATGCTTATTTAAACATCCCTAAAAGAACTAAAATCATGGTTGATATCAAACTAAAATTACTTGAAGCTGCAAGCGAAATGTCTTATTTAAAAGCAGGAAAATATGGTTCAGTAGATGGTTATCCAATATCTAAATCAACTGTTTATCGATTAATAAGAGATTCTGATTTCTATGTGGATGAAAATTTATCGTTGATAAATAATTCTCATAAAGTTCACGTTCAAATAGATGAGAAATTTGTTAGATTTACTGAATATCAAAATAAAAAGAAACACTATACCGCTACAATTTTTAAAGGCGTTATTAAACATGGATATAAGAGAAAATTATTAAACAAGATAATGATTTCATCTAATAATTTAAATTTATTATTTAAAAAGATTAATCATTACTTGATTAAAAAATATAAAGTAAGACCAGAAGATGAAATTTTTATTTCTGGCGATCTTGCTTCTTACATTCAAAATTCTCCCGAAAGAATATTCGTTTGTAACGCAAATTACGTTCCAGATAAATTCCATATTAAACACGCAATTAAAGAAGAATTAGGATATTTGGTTACTGATAAAGAATTAAATAATCCTGATGAAATTAATTCTTTAATAAATGCTCTAAGTAAGATTGATTCAGTAAACGCAAGAAAGCTGAGAACCTTATTTAAAAGGAATCCAAATTGTTTAAAGGCTTATTTAGATCCAACATACGAAGGATGCTCGCAAGAATGCATGAATTCTCACTACTATTGTCCAAGATTTGATAACGTCCCAAATAAATTTAACAGCAATACAATTGGTAAATTATCAATGATAATAAATGCTAAAAATAATAACGAGAATATAAAATTTGGATTTAATAACGAATATGAAGAGATGCCATTAGATATGATTACAAATTATCCGTTCAAGGAAGAAACTAAATACGATATAGACACAAGAGGAATGAAATATGAAACTCATAGAATGTTTGAAAAGATTAAGTACGGAGAATAAAATAATAAATGTTAAATTAAGGCTAGAGATAAATTACCTACCTTAAAGAAACGCTATCTTATGTTTTAAAATAATTTAACAAACTACTTTAGTTATTTTCTATCTTTCATGGTTGGGAAGAGAATTACTTCACGGATACTCTTCTCATTGCACATTAACATTACAAAACGGTCAATGCCAATTCCAATACCACCTGCTGGAGGCATACCATATTCAAGCGCTTCTAAGAAGTCATAATCCATTTCATTGGCTTCCTCATCGCCTCTTTCTTTCGCCTTCAATTGTTCAATAAATCTTTCTTTTTGATCAATCGGGTCATTAAGTTCAGTATAGGCATTCGCCATTTCGTGTCCATCAACATATAGCTCAAATCTTTCAACAAAACGTGGATCAGGACTCTTCTTAGTTAATGGAGATACTTCAATCGGATATGTGTGGACAAAGGTTGGTTGAATAAGTTTTTCTTCGCAATAAGTTTCAAAGAACAAATTCATTACTTGCCCTGTGGAGGTTACAAGTTTTGGATCAAACTCTAACTTATGTTCTTTAGCGAGTTTAATAGCATCTTCGAACTTAATATTTTGATTAAAGTCAATACCAGTAGCTTCTTTAATTAATTCCGCCATTGAAACCCATCTAAAT
>JAZLFE010000046.1:0-1511 GCA_045615605.1 Bacilli bacterium
GAATAAGTAGATATTTCTCTATTGGATGTATGTTTGAATTTTAAATATACATTGCCAATTTGATAGTCTCTATATGGTCCACTACTAAGGTAAGTATAAGATGCAGATACTTGAGATGAAATCCCGAACATATTTAGAGCCATTGATCCAGTTGGACATATATCCCACATATACTCTCTTGCAAGTGCTTTTGCGACTGCATCAATATTAGGAGACGGTGTCTCACCAAAGAATCTATCATATGTGTTTAAATCATAAATTCCTGGTATTATCCTACGTATTTCTCCATTATCTTCCATTCTTTCTAAGCATTTGCTAATTGTCTTGTACACTCCAAAGTCTAAGAAATCATAACAGCTAAATGCTTCATATCCTTCTTCTTCAATTTTTCCCATAATTGAAGATTTTAATGTCTCTTCCATACTATTCCCTCTGTCGCAAATATAATACAACTTATGCGACAAAAATCCAAGCAAAATATTTAAAATTTGTTGTTAGAAAAATAAATCCTTCTATTTGATAATAGATAATAGTCATTTCACTATAAGATGTTATTTTTAATAACGCTTACAACTTTGGTAAGCTTCTTAGGAATGTTAAATGACAAAAATGTATCAATGAGAATGCTGACCATAATAATCGCGACTCCAAGACTCACGAATTGATTTGAAATAGATAAATTCGTAAGTCTAATAAATAAAGGATGTAGTAGATAAAAATACCCTACTCCAAGAATAGTCCAGTAAATACTATAACGAAGGCATATTATTCCTTTAAGATTTAATCTTCTCTTGGAGTAATCCCAGAGTCTAAGATTAAATCTTTTAAGGAATATAATTCCAGAGAGTAATTCTAAAAGAGTAAGAAGTACACCAAAGGTTAAAATAACAATAATTACCTCTAATGGTTTTGGAACATTAAGTAAGCTTATAAGAACACTTGATATTTCATATAACACAATTGTTCCAAAACCATAGATAGGTAAGTATGGTCCTTTAAGAAAACCTGGATTAGTCCACTTCTTCTTAGATATAACTCTTTTATATATAACTTCGATAATGTAACCAAGAAGTGATCCTATTACGAATAATGTAGATAACTTAATTAATTCTTTCATATCTTCCTTCTAGTTACATAATCCAATTAAGTAATAAGAAAGAAAAATATTTAATATTTATATTAGGTATAGGTATTTCTCTATCCTATACGAGAAAGTGAAAGAGTGATGAAACCTATGTTTCACAATACGATTTCATATTTCTCTATTTCATACGAGAAATCAAAAACAAAAGAAGATTATGTCTTCTTAATGTTTTATGAATAGATTGTAATAATCGTAATGAATAAAACCCGATTAAAAGTCATTTTTGAGTATGCTTAATTGATTTCCGCACTTACTAAAAATCTAAATTAAAGTTATCCTCTTGTTACAGTTGTGGCAGGAGGCTTTATATATGCACATTGTTAGAATGCGTTATTCGCCAGAGTTTAAGATTACAACGATCCAAGAA
>JAZLFE010000047.1:0-33773 GCA_045615605.1 Bacilli bacterium
AGGCAGGTTACCTACGTGTTACTCACCCGTTCGCCACTCATGTATTGCTACATTCGTTCGACTTGCATGTATTAGGCACGCCGCCAGCGTTCATCCTGAGCCAGGATCAAACTCTCAAAAAGTTTAATATCTAGTTCAAAAATAAATTATCTGGTTTGTGTTTCAAAATTCAAAACAAAAATAAATTGACATTATTATTGTTGTACATCTGTTCAGTTTTCAAAGATCTATGCACGTTATCTATACTACGTATAGGTTTCCACCGAATTGGTGGACGTGCTTTTCAATATTATCACTTTGAATTATTCGTGTCAAATTATTTTTAAGAATTTTTTAAATGCCCGAAAAACCGCATAAATACAAGGGTTTTCGGGTATTTAGAACGTAGATAATAGAAAATATTTTTTAAAAATGAAAATTTTAATAGCACCGCTTGTGCAAATATTAAAATATGCGAATACGCGTATATAAAAGAAAATAAAAAATTTTGTAGAACTTATTTTTAGCGACATTTCCTAGTGTTTTTGCTTATTACTTTAATATATAAATAAAAAAAGATGCACGCGACATGCATCTTCTAATTTAATCTGGTGATCCGCCGGAGACTCGAACTCCGGACCCATTGATTAAGAGTCAATTGCTCTACCAACTGAGCTAGCGGACCAGCGTTTATATACTTTAAACTAAACTATATCTATTTGCAACAATTAAGGGATTCCGTTAGTAAAAATCGAAACTTTCTTTTAAAATTTAAGGATTCTTATTTAAAAAGAAATTAAGCTATTAGTTTACTAATTAATTGTCACACCAGTTAAGACTGGCATCAATTCTTATAAAGTCGCTCGGAATTTAGTAAACGGAAAAATCATTAGTGTCATTTTTAACTTAAATTTGAAGAAAGTTTTTAACTAATGATTTAAGTGGTAATGAACATAATGAGATAAAGTAGTCCTATGTACTTTTAAATATTTGCCCGCTTTAGTGTAACTATATCCTTTATCTAATAAATATTTAATCTTGACTTCTTGTCCATATAATTTGTAATAAGTCATCTTACTAACTCCTTTAGCCCTACCTAACTTTTTGCCATTCGCTTGTAGGCGATGAAGCGCTTCTTTAGTCCTTTGACTAATTAAGGTTCTTTCAATCTCTGCGCTTAGACCAAAGGCAAACGCTAATACTTTAGATTGAATATCATCACCTAAGCGATATCCATCTTTTATTGTCCAAATCTTTGCTCCTTTATTAAGACACATATTTAATATGCTCATAATCATAAATAGTGATCTACCTAATCTAGATAATTCACTACATATAATTAGATCATTAGACTTTATGTGTTTTAATAATTTACCTAATTTTCTTTTATTACATTCCTTTAGACCACTAACAGTCTCCTCTATCCATCCATCAATATTTAATTTCTCTTTTTTGCAAAAATTAGTGATTTCAAATCTTTGATTCTCAACAGTTTGTTTATCACTACTAACTCGTATATAACCATATACCATATGTATTTATTCTCCTTTTAAGAAGAAAGTTTATATCTTGGTTGAATAAATAAAATAAAATATTAAAACTTGCATAGCCTAAAACAATATAAAATATTTTTTTATAGTATAAATGGTAATGTTAAGCAGTTAGACAAATAATAACACCTTACAAAGCGTACATTTATCATATATTAAATTTAAAAAAGATTGGTCCTACGTTTACCCGTACACCCATCAACTAACCGACAGGAGGCCAACCTTAATTGTCTTTAGTCTAAACTAATTTTAATGGTGTGTCAATATAGCCAACTTAATTAGATGGCGACGCTTCTTTGATCATTCTTTTTAATAAAAAATAAAAAATATCTGCCCATTTATATTTGTTATCTATATCGCTATTTAACCTGATAACGCTAGAAATGTTATCAACATATTGAATTCCATGACATTTTTCTGAATTTGCTGAGATTACTTTTATTACATTTTTGCAAGTTAATATTTTTTTCTTAATACTATCTTCAAAATCTTTCTTATTAAATGCATCAAAAATTACTTCGATTTTGTCTGGTATCACTTTGATTATATTTATAAGCAAGGAAACATAGACCCTTTCTTTTAATATTTGATTAAGAACTTTTTTATTTTTATTATATTTTGAATATATTATTGAGCATGGCATTCTAGAAATTGATTCAAGCATCTTCAATTTAATTTTTTGATAATCATAATCTAATAAATGTGATTTAAACTCGGTAAAGATAATAGATTTATACTTAGGACTAACATAAATTAATTTTGCGGAATTTTTAAACATTTTATAATTTTTTTCTAAAGTTAAAACAGAATCTACTAAAAGACCCGTCACAATAAAATAATTTTTGTTTTCAGTTTCGTCAATATATAAAACCATAATGTCATTATATAACAGATCATTTTTATTTTGTGACCAGGAAAACATAATTGTATTTTTTAATTAATAAAAAGTGCTGAAAATAAACGACCCTTTTGATTTTACAACTGCAATAACTGCAGATACTACGATATATGCTAAGTTTGAAGAAGAAGTTAAAACCTGGACTGTTACATTTGATACCGGAGATACCGGATATTATGTAGCCCCTCAATTCATTGAAAATGGCAATAAAGTAACTAAACCCGGGGATCCATACATAGAAGGCAAAACATTTGAAGGCTGGTACTATGTTCCGGATCCAACTAAACCAACTGAAGAAGTTTTGTGGCAATTTGATACTAATACTGTCACATCAAATGTTGAGCTAAAAGCTCATTGGAACTCTAGCGTTTCTTATACAGTTAATTTCTATGATTTTGAGAATAATATAATAAGTACAGAGACTGTAGAAAGTGGCGAGAGTTTAACTAATATTCCTGATGGCCAAGATTATTTTGATGATGTTAATAATAATCGTTATTATTTCGTTGCTTGGACACCTGAAGTAGAAATAACTCCAACTCATAACGCGGACTATCATGGAATGTATGACCTTGATAATAATATAGATTTAGATTTTACTAGCAATAATCCTGAGTACAAAGTTGATGGCAAATCATCGTTTATTCAATATTTAAGATACGGAAATATTGTTTCTTATACTTTAGATGGTGAATCCGTTGCACCTGCTAATAGTGTTCATGTTTATATAAATGGAAGCTCAACCGAAGCGATTCAAGGCACAGATTATACTTACATTAACGGAACAATTACCATTAATACTAAGCAAAATCAAACAGTTAAATACGCTAGTACCATTAGTATTGTAATCGATTAGTTAATAGTGAGGTTTAAGATATGAACAAAAGAAAATTATTAGTGTTATCAATCGGAGCAATGTTTCTTGTTTTGCCAGCTACTATAGTAATTGGACACGACACAATTAACAATGTTGTTAATCCAACAAATGGTCTAAAGAAAGTTACTATTTATTGTGATAATTGTTTTGTAAAAGAAAACAAAGAAGGAGCTACTCAAAGGAAGCAACTTACTAAATACGTTCCAGAAAAAGAGAATTTATCTTTTATCTTTACTCCGTCTGCTCAGATTGCTAGCGATGTATTCCCTTACATTTCATCTTTTTTAGTTGATGGTAACCCAGTAAACTCAGGCTATTACACGTATGTACAAGCCTCTGGCCAATTAGATTTTAGTGCTACTGGTAATGCTAGCATTACAGTTAAATGCGGTACTTCATTTAGTACCGAATTTACCTATCTTAATAATGAAACTAATGAAGATACAATAACCATTGACTATAACGGTTCACTTGAATCAATTGATTGGGGAGACGGCACAACAGATCAATTAAAAACGCACACTTATAATAAAAGTAATACTGAAAGAACTATTAAAGTAAATGGCGAAATCAGTTCTATTGAGATAAATTCAATTAATCAAAATGAAATGCCATATATAACTTCAATTAATTTTGGCGATTCAATTACAACTATTAGAGATAATTCTTTTAATAATTTTACAAATTTAACTTCGATAAATTTTGGAAAAAGCGTTTCCTATATCGCAAATACTTCTTTTAATAATTGCCCAAATTTATGCTATATAAATATTGATAAAGAAAACGAGAATTATACTTCACCAAAGAATTCTAATGTGCTCTTAGAAGATTCAACATTAATTTTAGCTGGATCAAAATCAGTCATCCCTAGCGAAGCTGAAGAAATAGGTTCAAATGCTTTTAGTGGATCTACAATTAGAAATATTACTATTCCAAGTAATGTGAAAACAATTAAATCAAATGCTTTTAATAATTGCAAAAATTTAAGTACTGTTAAATTCACAAGCGGAATTCAAAATATTAATTCATTAGCCTTTAACAATTGTACAAATTTATCAAATTTAGATTTTACTTCTTTTGATTCTTCCTCTATCGCTTTTGATATGGCCTCAGATGCTTTTGGTACTTTAACAAACCACTCTTTAAATTTACCAGAAGAGTCACAAGCAAGAGCTTTCGTTGGTCAATTAATACCTAGCACTTATCAAAATTGTATTGCTGAAGTTTGTGCTGTAACAATAGGTATTAACATACCAGAGGATAGCACTAATAGAGAAGTCAGCGTATTATATTGGGATACATCTTCAAATGATATAACAATAGATTGGGGCGATAACTCTAATGATGGATATGTTTTTAATAATCATACTTACAGTAAACCTGGTTCTTATACAATTAAAGTATATGGAACTAAAATTGATTCTCCTTGTTTGTCAGATGAAAGCAAATCGTTTGCAACTAATCTTTCTTTTTCATCAAGCGTTCATAATTTAATGCAAACCGGAGGATTTTCCTATTATAGTAATTTATGTTCTTTTGATGCTAAGAATGCATCATTTTATAATAACACATTACAAGATTATGCTTTTTCAAACGATTCAAAACTTACCAATATAGAACTTCCTGATAACTTATTAACGATTTCTAAATATTGCTTTAATAATTGTTTTTCCCTCATTTCTTTAAAAATTCCAACTTCTGTAACTTCAATAAAACAATGGGCTTTTTCTAGTTGTTCAAGCCTTGAAAAAATAATTATTCCTACTAATTCTCAATTAAATGAATTAGGTAGTAGTACTTTTCATAGCTGCATGTCTTTAACTTCTGTAGACTTTAGTAATGCTAGAAATATTACTAGTCTTCCTGAAGGCTTATTTTGGAAATGTTCTTCTTTAACTAGTGCGACTTTTAGTTCTAATATAACTAGTTTAGCTAATAGCGTTTTTAACGGTTGCTCTTCGTTGTCAAATATTTCTTCATTTCCGAATGTTACCACTATCGGTTATACTTGTTTTGCTTATACTAAGATAACTTCTTTTGAAATAGGTCCTTCTTGCATAGATATCTCCACAAACAATATTTTCCTTGGTTGCGATACATTAGAATCTTTAAAAGTAAATTCTGCAAACACTGTTTATACAGATTTAGGTCAAAATATAATTCTTAAAAAAAGCGACAGAACATTAGTTGCTATGTGCAAATCATCTATAATTCCAGATGATTGTATAATACCAAGCGATTCGCAAAATATCTTTATTTGTACACCTGAAGAATTCACTATTCCTAAACAAATAATAGATTTACCTAAATATGCTTTCCAAAATAACAAAAACATTAAAAAAGTTATTATTCCTAATACTTTAAAAACTTTATCTTTAAAATGTTTCGAAAATTGTGTCAATTTAAGAGAAGTTGTGTTTGAAGATGGGTGTCAGCTTACTTCTTTATCAGAAAATTGTTTTAATGGATGTGAAAATTTATCTATAATTAATTTACCGTCTTCAATTAAAACATTATTAAAATATTGTTTTAATGGATGTAAAAATTTAACTAAAGTGCCTGTGAGTGATGGACACGTTTTTACTTCTATTGGAGATTATGCGTTTGCTGGAACCGGAGTAACAAAAGGTATTTTGTTTAATGCCACGCTTGGAACAAATATCTATAGTGAGTGTACGAATTTAAATGAAATAGAAATAGAAGAAGGTGTTACAACAATACCTGCTTCTACATTTAATGGATGTAAAAACTTAGTTAGTGCGGATTTAAAAAATATCGTTACCGTCTCAACCTCAGCTTTTAATGATTGTAAGAGTCTTGAAACAGTCAAATTTTACGAAGGATTAACTACTATAAGTGCTAAGTCTTTTTATAATTGCGCTATGATTGAAGAATTGGATTTCCCTAGTACAATATCTACTATTGCATTTTCAACTAAAGATAATCCTTTTATTGGCTGCAATGGATTAAAAAAGATTAGTTTAGCAGGAGAAGAAAATGCTAAATATAAGTGTATAAATGGTTCTAACTATATTACTAGTAAAGATGGAACTATATTATATTTATCACTTGTTGGTATTCCAAATGATTCAAAAATTATCAATTTATATTCAGGTTCTGTTGCCGGCCTTGAAAAGAATTGTAATATTAATATCCCTGCTCAAATTACTACATTTTCCTATAATTTTATTGCTGATGCTAATCTTGTTAATAATGTTACTGTCGATAGCGAAAATACTACTTTTAGTGACTGCGGGCATAATGGTATTTTTAATATAAAAACTTCAGGTAAATGTTTACTTGTAAGGGCGTTTAGACATACTACTTTATTCGAAGGAGTTACAGAGTTATCAGCTAATTGTTATAGCGACACAGACATTGACAATCCATATTTAAACAATTTACCAAGCACTACTACTAAAGTTAATAGTTCAACATTTGTTAATTCAGGGTTTAAATATATAAATTTATCTCAATTTACTACTACTATAGCTAAGCTTGCTTTTGGTGGTTCTACTAAATTAGAAGAATTTGTTTTGCCAAACACTTCAAGCAAAGATGGAGGTACGCTTATTCCGACCAATTATATTACAGGATGTACTTCGTTAAAAAAATGTACTGTATTAAACTACGATAGAGTCCAAAAATGCGAAAATACACTTGGCGATACCCCTTCTTTAAAAGAATTATATTTATATATAAACCCGGAAAATTGCGATAGCAGTAAATTAATTACTACTTCACTTAACAAGGATTTAAAAATATTTGTTCCTTTAGAATATTATTCGAGTTGGGCTAATAGTTATCCAGATTGGGCTGAACATTTAGTTATAATATAAGTTGTTTATTAATGTTTTAATTATATGCAAATAAATATTATTAGATAAAGATTCCATGCATCGTTCAAAAATAATACTTTATGATTATGATATACAAAATTATGAGTGTATACTATTAGAAATTTTTAAAATATAATATATTTATTTTTAATATATGATAGTATACTAGTATATTATGAAACTTTATTATGGCGCTGATGCACTAATTAAACAACCAGTATTTGGTAAAGGTAATCCTATAAATGATTACGGCCTAGGTTTTTATCTTACTCCAAATAAAGAGATGGCTAGATTATGGGCAAGTAAAAACACAAATGGTGGATATTTAATAACCTACAAAGTAAATATTAATAATTTAAAATGTTTAAATCTTAAACGTATTAATAGATTAGATATCTTGAGATGGATAACTATTTTAGTTTCCCATAGATTCTCGCATGATGAATATATTACATATAAAGAAAGAATTGAATGGTTAAAAAAGAATTATTCTATTGATATTAATGAATACGATTTAATAATTGGATATCGCGCAGACGATAGTTATTTTATGTATTCAAGAGACTTTGTTGCAAACGAGTTATCTATTAATGTATTAGAGGACGCCTTAACAAATGGAGAGTTAGGCGATCAATATGTTCTTATAAGTCAAAAAGCTTTTAATAATATTAAATTCATTAATGCAGAACACGTTGCTTATAGTGATGAATATTCAAGTTTTAGAAATAAAACTCATAACGAATATTTAAATATTAAGAAGTTTGATAATGAATCTAATACATTTATTCGGGATTTAATGAGGGGGAAGGATTATGGAAATAGTTAACACTATATTGGTAAAGAAGAAATTCGCTACTCTACTTGAAAAACTCGTTTTAGGCTGTTCATTAAACTATGAAGTGATTGAAGAGAAAATTATTACTGATCCATATTTTTGTTTCTTAGAAAACGGTGGATGTAATAATTTTCTTAGTCAATCATATTCATCAATAATTAATAAATTATTTAATATGGAAATTATTTTTGATGAAGAAGTTAAATACTCTCCTATTTATTGGGCAGGTATGGAATATATGAATATAGTATTAAATACATTTATACCCTTGCAGACTGTTATCCTTTTATGTCCTTTAAAGGAAATGATAAATAATTATTCGATTTATCACGAGATGAATGACATTAAATTGGTAGACAAGTTCTTAAAAGAAAATTATCAAAGAAGTATTATTAAGACTCTCGCTAAAAAAAGAGGGATTAGTATCCCTACTTTAAGTAAATTAACTAATATCAGTGTAACTACTTTAAGGTATTTAGTAGATAATCAACATTTATACAAGACAACTTTTATTAACATTAATCAATTAGTAAAGATATTTAAAGTAAGCGATTCAATATTTAAAGAACACGCTGATATAAGTTATTTTCCTCATAACATTCTAGAAGATAAAGTGTTTGCTAAATGCTTTATTAGTGAAATAAATTATTATTTAAAGGATCCAATTAATATTAATAAAATAAATAATTTGAAATTAGGCATTAGTGGACTTAGCTATGATTTAAATAAAAAAAATAAGACGGTTGAAATTAATGATGCTTATTTAAAATCATCATTATTTAAAACATTAAAAAAAGTAAATAAAGAAAATAATCTTATTTTATAGGTTGATGAACACTTAAAAGAGATATAACTCTTTTCTCAAAAGTAAAATATTTCAAATCTAGGATGTGGTTTGGTCAAACGTTTAAAGAAGCTTGTCCAGATACATTAATAAAGAATCAGTTCATTGGTCTTAAATCTTTATAAGATCGAAAAAAACGTTTTGTCGGTAAAAATTAGTAAATAGAATATTAAAGTAACCAAATTTATATCTTTTGCATTCTAAACATTGAATATTTTATTAACAATTCGGCAGAAAGTACAATGCATTGTTGTTTTTGCCGAAATTGGTGATATAATGCATTATAGGAGAAATATTATGTACTACCATAGAACAATCGAAAATACTATTAATAAAGCTATACAGCAATTTCCTTGTATTACTCTTTATGGAGCAAGACAAGTAGGAAAATCAACTTTAATAAGAAACATCTTTGGGAATAAGATTAATTATATTAGTCTTGATGATTCAGAATTAAAACAACAAGCAGAAAATGATCCTAAATTATTTCTTGATGACCATGAATGGCCAATAATAATAGATGAAATACAAAAAGCCCCATCTCTATTAAACGAAATTAAAATTCGCATTGATAATATTACATACGAATGCTTAAAAAAAGATGAGAAAGTACCATTTATGTATGTGCTGTCTGGTTCTAATCAACTAGATTTAAGAAGTAAAGTTGATGAATCACTTGCGGGAAGAACAGCGATTCTTAAATTATGGAGTCTATCTAATAACGAAATAATGAAAATAAAAGGTTCGCTCTTTAATCCTGAAATCGACATAATCAAAGAAAAATATAAAAAGCTTAATATAGAGCAAATTTATAAAACAAGAAAACAAATATTTAATGATATTTTTCGAGGTGGAATGCCTAATTATGTAATTAATAAATTAGATCGTGAAATATATTTTTCTTCTTATATTAGTACTTATATAGAAAAAGATATTATAAAAAATATTGGATTAAATAAAGAAAATGACTTCCGCAGATTCTTAAATTATATGGCTTTAAGGACTGCTCAACAAATTAATTATGATGATATTTCAAGAAGTATTGGGATAGATGCTAGAACGGTTAAGTCTTGGATCTCGTTACTAATTACTACTGGTATTGCTTTTACACTTGAACCGTACGCGAGAAATTTATCAGATCGAGTAGTTAAAAATGCTAAATTCTACTTCGCTGACACTGGATTGTGTTCATATTTATGTAAATGGCAAGATGCCGAAATGCTTGAAAACGGCATAATGAATGGAGCTTTTTTTGAAACATATTGCATTAGTGAAATAATAAAAAGTTTTATTAACAATAATGTTGATTATATTGGTAAAGTTTTCTATTATCGCGATCGAGATAAGAAAGAAGTGGACTTAATTATCGAATATGCTGATTGTATTGTTCCAATAGAAATTAAAAAAGGAGTCGATTCAATAAAACCCAATTTTAATTTTAATTTTCTTAATAAATACGGCAAAAAGATATTAAACGGATTAGTGATAAATTCAAGAAAAGACATTGTTTCGGTTGATAAAAATGTATATCAAATTCCTTTGTTTATGATAGGAATATAGTTAATTAAAAAGTATTTGCTAAAACAGCAAAATTCTATAATTGTATAATGCAGTAGATTAAACTAAATCAATTATAAAAAATTTATCAAATTTTAATCAATTAAGTATTGGTTCCAAGGTGATAAAAAAGATAACGATTGCGTTGCACAAAATAAGAGACGCCCATTGAATTGTGTCTCTTTAACTAAACTAGGACTTGGATGACTATATCTGTTCCCAATTCCATATGATATAAATAAATTAATTGCAGAATCTTTTAAATCTTTCATTTTCTCCCAATTTCCAAATGATCCATGATGTGGTATTTGAAGATATTTTATGGAATTATTTCCTAAATATTTTTTACACAAATCTATCATGTAATCATCGAATTCAGCATCGCCTGTTAGCATCGTAACTTCTCCTAAATTATTAGAGGGGTGATGTATAACAACTGTGCTTGAGGTATTTAATTTTTTTGACCCTATATATGTCTCATAAATAGATTTTATTTCATTTAATCCGTTTTTATTTAAGGATAAATATTTTTTAACATCTTCTAAATCTTTTCCTCCGACTTTTGATGCGATATCATTTTTAATTCTATTGATTGTTTCTTCTTTAATACTTTTATTTATTAAATAAAATTTCCATTCATGATTGATTATAATTTTAAAATGATAATCATATGCATAATTCGAGTAATTTTCTAGTTTTTTCCATTCATTATGATAATCTTTATTTCTTTTGTATTCTTGAGAAGAGTATTTTTTTATTAAAGTGTTAAAGTACCTTAAATGACTATCAAAATTATTAGAATTAGCATCTTTTAATGATAAAAAATAAGATATGAATTCTATATAACAATCATCACTCATATAAGGCAAAATAATGTTTTCAATATTTGCGTAATTATTCAGTATTTCTATTCCGTTAAAATGATCATCGTGTAAGTGAGAAATAAATACTAAATCAATTGTCTCTCCTTTAAAAAAATCGTTTTTAATTGCATTTTCTAGATATGTTTCGTGACCGGCAGATGTCGAGCCACAATCAAATACAAACCTAAATTGACTTTTGTTCATAATATTACCTTGAGGCGTAATATTATAACAATATGATGAATAATTAACATTGATTCTGCCACTATAAAACAGCCCCTGGCCTACATTTAAGAATCTAAATAAATTCATAAGTACCTCTCTCTATAAACATTAATATATATTAGTATTTTCGAAGTGCAACTACAAAATTTAATAATCATAATAATCTTATATTTTATTATCATATTTTCTAGTTTTTCTTTAATTTCCTAAAAAACATAATGTACTATTACACTTAACTATTTTAGACTTAATTAAAATAGCATTTCTTATAGTGCGTTAATAAACTTACAAAGCAATCATTCTTGATTTAAAGTCATCAGTGTATGCTAGTGAATTTTTAAAATTATTGTAATATTCTGATGGGACGTAAATTTCAGTATTATCTCCATAGCAGCACACGTCGCCTGCCGATGTATAATCGATAGAACCTCTTGTATTAAGGAATAATTTTTTTAAATTCGGCAAAGGCGAAGTGAAAAACGCTTTATTATTAAAAGTTGTACTTAATCCGTTAACTGTTAATTCCTCTATTTTATCGCAACCAGAGGCTAATAACGCTCCTGTTCCTGTAACTTTTGTACCACAATTAATAATTGCTTTTTTTAAACATGGACAATCCGAAATTAATCCCGATCCAGGTACTTGGGCTTGAGTAAATAAGTTTAGATTAAGTGTTTCAAGTTGATGCAAACCAAGTAAAGTATCTGCCATGGATATCTTAAACGCGCTCTTTAAAGTGTTTAACTTTTTAATATTTTTTGAAGTAAACGAAAATTGTCTAGTACTTGTAAATGTAGAGTCATTAGGAATTTCTTCTGTTAATGCGGTAGCCGAAAGAATATATGTACTAGAAGCGGTAGCATACAAACAATTTGTTTTTGTGTCAAAGGCAAAATCTGAACTGTTACTTGTAAATTTTTCTACAGAAGATAAAAATTTAAATGACCCGTTAGCAATACTTGTAACGGCGGATGGTATAATTACCTCTTTAATATCACCAACAAAAGAATTCACAAGAAATTTAGTAGCGTTTTGTGGAATATTATTTGAGGCGGTTAACACAACTTCATTATTGGAATTCGTGACGCAAGAATTAGCTAAAGTAAAACCGCTCTTCACAGTTCCACTTATCTTATTTAATTTATCACAATGATAAAAGATATATGCAGCAGTAGTTACATTTAATTTACTAAGATCAACGTTAGGAGCAAGTTCAATTTCTTCTAAACTAGAACAATCATAAAAAGTATAACTTTTAATTTCAGTTAATGCATTAGGGCATTTAAATTTAACTAACGAGGAGCAATATGCAAAACCATATAACCCGATTGTAGATATAGAATCTGGTAAAACAATGTCTTGTAAACTAGAACAATTTTGGAATGCATAATTCCCAATTGATGTTATGGTTGAGTTACTAGAGTTCTTAAAAACTACTTTCTTTAAATTTTTACAATTTTGGAAACAAGAAACCGGAATTTCAGTGATAGAGTTAGCCGGTATTGATACTTCCTCAATAACGTTGTTATTTGCAAAACAAGATTCATTTAAATAGGTAACAGAATCTGGGATATCCACGATTTTAGGAGAGGAGGAAAAAGATCCAGCCGTGATGCCAAGTAACGGGTGAGAAGAACTGATTTTAGTAAGATCAGTATTTTTAGAAGCCAATAATAAAGTGCTAGAAGATGTTTCAATTAAAGCATTACAATTATCTCTAGAATCATATTTTGTATTATTAACTACACTTATATTTTCTACGTTATTGCAATTTTTAAATGCATTTTCTCCAATAGAAGATAAAGAAGAGCCAAAAGACAATTCTTTAATATTTGTATTAGAAAACGCAGCCTTTCCAATACTAATAATATTGCCAAAATTTATATTAGTTAATTTAGAACATCCGTTAAATGCATTATCTCCGAATGAAATGCATGTGTCAGGCAACTCTATGTTACTAAGATTTTCGCATCCTTTAAATCCTTGAACAGGTATATTAGTTATCGAAGTGCTATTAAATGAAATAGTTTCTAAGTTTTTACAGCTTTCAAAGCAAGATGAACCAATGCTAGTTAAGGTCGAAGGTATCTCTATGGAGGCAAGATTTTCGCAATTTAGAAAAGCACTGGCTCCAATTGAAGTAACGTTGTCGATATTAACACTTTTTAACTTTTTATCATTATTAAAAACATAGCTGTTTAATATTTTAACTGTTTTTGGCAAATAAATTTTTTCTAATGATGTATTGGCTCTAAAGCAGCTTTCAAAAACCACATCATTCGGACTAATATGAGCCACTTTAGAAAAGTCCATTGTTTTACAATTAGTTAAAAATCCCATCCCATAATATTTCTCAGTAGTATCTTCAAAAAGTGATTTTACATACTCTGTACAAGAAATGCTTGTAATATATTTATCACTTTTCAAAGCTTGAGAATAATTGTAATAAGTATTAAAACCAGTTATATTTGTTCCGTAGACTTTAACGGTATAATCTCCTTCACTAGTGTAGGTATGAGTTAGTTCGGTTCCAGATGATCCATCTCCATAATCAATAGAAGAAACGCCATTAGCATTAATCCCTAAGGATAAATTGGCATTTGGTAATGATGCTAAAATAGTTATCGCTGGTGTTTGAGCGAAATATGAGTCAGAAATACCAGATGCTTTTAAATTATTTTTTAATGCTGTTGCAAGTGTACTATCAGTAGGAAAAACAAATGGTTTGCTTGGAATAGAAAGATCAAATGAATCACTAGCAATTATAATGTTACTATCGGTTAAATTAGAAAAATCAATCGTATTAAAAACGTTTCCGACAAAAGCCTTACTACCTAATTCGATATCATTATTAAATTTAACCATTTTTAAACTTTCGTTGTTGATGAAAGCATATGGTTCAATTTTTGTGACATTGCCTGGTAATTCTAAAGAATTAATGGTCGTATTAATAAAAGAATATTGTTTAATAGTTTTAACATCTTCAGAAATTATTGATTTAGAACAGCCTAATAATAAGTCTCCTGTATCCTTATTCAATAAAATATTATTGTTATTATTTCCAGAAGTAAAAATCTTATTTTTAGTATCTACAATAATTGAATTTAAAGTCAAAGATTGATCGTTCGAAGAAAAAATCAAACCGTTAATATTTTTAACATTAGGTCCGACTTTTAAATTTCTTAAATTAGTTAATCCACCTAATGCGCAATTAGGAATGGTATCAACACTGCCTTTTAAGGCAATGGCCTTAATATACTTATTACCGTTAGCAATTAAACCATTTGTATCTTCATTATAAAAAGATATAGAACTTATATTCCCATAAACTTTTACAGTGTGTATATCACTGCTTAAAGTAAATGAATGACTTGATTTTAATTCATCAGTTGTCGAATTATCGCCCCAATCTATTTTAGAAAGCGTTCCATTAAAATTAAATCCTACTGTTTCATCAGACGTGTTGTTATAGTAGTCAAAACTAATAGTCTCGTTTTCGTCAATATCGGATTTAACAATTATGTTAGTATTTCCTTTAATTGTAAAAGCTAAATTATTATCAGCATAACTGTAATCGCTACTTTGTGAACCTCCAACAGTAAAATTAAGAATTTTAGGATCGTCAAATGAATCATCATTCTTTTTAAAATTACAATTAACCTCATTATTAGCTTGAAACATTTTAGAAAATTTCTTTACATAATTATCTTTACCACTTTCTGATACAGAGCAATTTTCGCAGTAAATGTTTAATCTATACATACCGTTATCTACATTCATTATGTTTAGATTTTTAGTATCTGTTTTTATTAAAAAACTAGGAAGGATAATAGCTGTTCCAATACCTAAAAATACAAAATATTTTTTGTTCATAAATTATGCCTCCACAGAAATGGTAGTAGCCCATCTAAACGCTTCTGCTTTAGTATCAATAGTAAATCTACCATCGTTATATTGATATCCTGAAGAGACAACAGTACCATCAACTTTAACAGTAATAGTAGATGGGAAAGAGGATCCATCTAATTGGTAAGATATAACATTACCGTATCGTGCAGTAACACCAAATGTATTCTTTCCGTCAATTGTGAAATTTGTACTAGAGAAGCTGAAGTCGATATTGTTATTAATATCATACATTGCGTAATAATCAGCATCAGCATGTATATCTTCTGTAATTACACTAGGAGTCCACCCAACAAAATAATGACGGTAATTTGCATCATCGATATAGTTATTTGGATCATTTGGCATTTCAAAACTTGAACCTTCGCTAACTTTTATTTGTTCACCGTATTGTCCAAAATCGTCATAGAAAGTAATAGTAAATTTAGTTGCATCTTCAAATCTCGCATATAAAGTAATATTAGTTGTAATTTCAGTTGCAAAATCGAATTTAGTTCCTGCTTCAGCATCTGTATACCATCCCGCAAATTTCTTACCTTCATCAGCTGTTGGACCTGCTATCTCAATAGCGCATTCACCATTTTCAACAGTTTCGGTGTAATATGTATCCTCTCCGTTTTTAAATGTAACTGTTTTAGTAGTAATTTCTTCAAATTTAGCATATATCGTAGTATCTGCAGTTATTGGAGTTGTAAAATCAAAAGGGTCGTATTGATCTGACGCATTTTTTATATACCATCCATCAAAAGTATATCCAGCTTTAGTAGGATTCTTAGGTTCATAAGCTGTCGAACCATGTTTAATAGATTGCGTACCATAACTTGTCTCTTGATCATCCATATCTACAAAACTTACAGTATGGAACACATCTCCACCTTTTTTGAATAGAGCGGTATAAACTTCTGAATACCCGCCTTCTGTTTTAGGAACATTAAATGGTAAAATACCAATAGCTCCATCAGATTGGCGCTGCCATCCAATAAATATCATTGTAGAATCTGAATTAGAAATAGTAGAAAGTTTATCGTCGGTTGGAGTGGTATTAAAATTGCCAGTAACATCTAAGTTATCAGTAGTTACTATACCAGATTCATCTTTCCATTGTCCCCCCTTTTCTATATTAGGATTAAACTGAACCTTATATTGATTAACAGTATAATTTGCTAATAAGGTTGTGGTATCAGTAAATTTCTGACTATCTGAAATGTCTTCACCGTTTAAAGTCCATTTACTAAAGGTGTTACCAATTTTAGTTGCAGTAGGGATACTTTCTTTAATACTTGCCCAAGTGCTTCCTTTAGTTACTACTTTAACAGTACCACCACTAAGGGTTCCGCCATTAGCATCAAATACAATCGCTACTTGTTCGGCATGTTCGTCCCATTGTGCAATATAAGTAGTGTCTTGTTTTGCTGGAGCTAAATCTGGAGACCAGCCAGTAAAATAATAAGTTTTACTCTCAGCAGTTTTTATTAAAGTATCGCCAGGATTAGGAATTTCGCCATAATTAGTAGTAACCTTTTTAATATCAGAACCGCCGCCAGTAACCCAAGTACCACCATCTGGATCAAAACTAATTTCATACGTTGCTAATCCGCTCCATTTAGCAACTAAGGTTGTATTAGTGTTAAAAGTATGATCAGCAAATTCAGAACCATCAATTAACCACTTATCAAAAGTATGACCGGTATATTCTGCAGTAGGTATTTGATCAGAGGAAATTTCGCTCCACTTAGTTCCTTTATTAACAGTAATCATATTACTACCTGTTTTTAAAGTACCACCATTAGCATCAAAGAAAATACTCACTTTATTTTCTACTTCAGACCACCGAGCAGTATATGTAGCATCTTCTGTAGCTTTCGCTAAAGGTTTATCCCAACCTGTAAAGGTCCAAATTTTTCCTGCTTCTTTCTTTTCTAATGTTCCTGGAACTTGAGGCACTTCACCCCATTTAGTTTCAACTGTCTTATCAGCAGTAGTTTGATCGTCGACCCATGTTCCACCACTAGGTTTAAATGTAATGTTATATTTATTAACATCACCATATAAAGCATATATTACGGTATTATCTTTGAATTTAGTATCATCAGTGATTTCATCAGTTCCAGAAGCAGAATTTGTATATCTAGCTGTATCAGGATAACCATCCTTTTTACATGTAGGAAGTTTATTAGCATCTTTTAAACTCTTGTATGTAGTTCCATAATTAACTGTAAGAGAAGAAGCGCCACCTTCTGCAATAGAACCACCATTAGCATTTATATAAATAGTAACAGTAGTGACATCGCCCCATTTGCCATTTAATATAAAATGCTCTCTATCTCCTTCTATAGGATCAGCAGGGAATCCATGGTCCTTATCTAAAGGATTATTAAAGTCCCACTTTTGTTCTTGACCTGAAGAATTAGTCCAATACCAAGCATCAAATGTTTTTCCTTCAGTAGTTGGATCATCAGGTTTAGTTATCTTTTCACCATAGTTAATTGTTTGAGAAGGTACAGTTGCTCCATCGATAGCAAAATCAACGGTAGCAGTTTTAATGTTCTTCCATCTACCATAAATGATAGTGTCAGACTTAATTAATGTATTATCAAAATCAAATGATGTACCGCCTTCCTTTGTCGTATACCAATTATCGAAGTCA
Organism: Bacilli bacterium; assembly: GCA_045615605.1. Classification (GTDB taxonomy): domain Bacteria; phylum Bacillota_I; class Bacilli_A; order RFN20; family CAG-826; genus UB1719. Next base: position 18,021 of record JAZLFE010000047.1, read on the forward strand.
TAACCATCTCTTGTTGGATCTGGAGTTGGTCTAGAAGCTTTTTTACCAAATTCAACTGTTTGAGCAGCTACATCCGCGCCTTCAATACTAAAAGTAACATTGTATTTATTAATGTTCCATTTAGCGTATAAATCTAAATTATCATTAATAGGTGTATCAAAGTCAAATTCCTGTCCCTCACTACATTCTTTATTTTTATACCATCCATCAAATGTATAGCCTTCTCTAGTAACAGTTATTGGAGAAGTTGGATAACCTACAGTAACAGTTTTAGTTTCTACAACTTCTGGATCACTACCATCGTTATGATGGAATGATACAGTCTTTAAATTAGTTACTTCACTAAATTGTGCAGTATACTCGGTATCTTTATCGATTACTAAATCAGGATTAGGTAACCATCCAGTGAATTCGTAATCACCTTCTTTATCACCTTTATATTCAGGAGTTCCATCTGGCACTGTAGGCTTAGTACCTTTTGTGCAAGTATTTGCCGCATATAAAGACCCATCATTATTAAGCCATTTAACATCAAGTGTATCTTCATCTTCTTTAGAATAAATAGCATAAATAGTAACATCCTTACTAAATACAAATTTAGGATCAATCAATTCATCTGGCTTACTAGTAGAATCTAATGAATAACCCTTGAATTCATGATTTGCAAATTCGATATCATCGCTAGCAGGAAATTTATCTTCATTAAATTCAAAATAAGTATATTTACGAACTTGAATTTCAATTGGTTCTTCAAAAGTGCTAGAGGAGGACAAATCACCACCATTTAAATTAACAGTAACTTTAACTTTTTCAATCCCGTTATCATTTGTTAGATAATCAGCAGCGCTTCCAGCACATGCTGTTGTTAGGAATCCAAAAGAAATTCCTGCAAGTAAAACAATTTTTTTCATAGTTAGTTATTACTACCTCCTATTTCAAATATGGGTACTATGCCTTTTACATCATGAGCGTCCTGTGAATAATATAAATCTCCGTCTATCTCACCTAAATTACCGTCAGTTCCAACGGCCCAAGCGTAAACAGGCGAAGAAACATCAATACTTCTAGTCCAGTAAGCATGAGATTCTTCTGTGCCTTTTTTCTTAACGCGCTTCGAAGCCTCAACGCCATTATAATATTTAAACGCTGAACCTTCATTGGAGAATTCACCACCATACGTTTGACCATAGGTAAAGCCTAATTCTGTTGCACTTGGTATATAAAATATACGATCAATATCCTCATTATGATTTGAATCTGCACAAATAATATTCTTAGCTTCATTAACATTATTCACAAATTCCTGATCAAAATATTTTGGAAGGTCTTTATTAACAAAATTATCTAATGTTCTTTCACCATACTTAGCAGGATTATCAAATTCTAATGTTTCCTCATTGAACTTTGCGCTTTCATCAAACATTACATCTGACAAATCAATAATTTCATCGAATTGGAAAGCTAAATAGTTGTTATGAGATTCGACTTCTGTGGTGTTTTGATCATCAAGATCATTTTCATCAACAACAGTAACATTATAAATTTTGCCATTAGCTTCAACAGTTCTAGTAAGACCTACAAAGGTGTTTTCTTTCTTTCCGCCTTCTTTTGATTTGTACTCGTCATAATAAGGATTATTTTCGCGTTCTTCTCCATTCTCAAAGAAATCAATAATGTTATCTTTAAAATCGCTCCAGGAATCTTTTGCAAAATCACCAGAAGATTTATATTGAGCAGTAAATGTATGTGGTCCACTTATTTTGTAATCATCATTTATTTTATTTCCCTGTTCGTCCTTATAACCAGTCCAATCTTTAGAAATACCCTCATTTACTTCAGTCTTATATTCATCTTTGTATTCATCCCAAGTGTCTCTCTCAGGGAACCAGCCTTCTTTATGTCGAGGAGTGCCAAATCCTTCTTCGCCGCCATCAAATGTAATATTTACAGAACAACGAGCAACAATATATAGTGACTCCCCGTTTAAACCCAATATTTTGTCACTATCATTAATATCAACAAAAGTTTTTTCATTTCCAGGAGCTAAAACTTCCCTTTGCCAGTGATAAAAGCGATAAGAATCTTTATATTTTGTATCATCTTCGTAATCATTAAAGTCTTGTTGATGTTCTTTCTTAAAATCTCCAAAGGCTGTGCCAGCTTTTACTTCATAAGTTTTTTCATTACTTGTAGAATTATAATGTTCCCCAGGATCAATAGTAACACTTAAATATTTAACTTCGTAATCAAGTCGAATATTAACATTTGAATAAACTTTATAATCTCCAGATACAGAAATCCAATCGTGGGTGTTATCATCGTAAATTTTAAATTCGCTAAATTTTTTGGCCCAATCAGGAAGAATAATGTCAAATTTCTTTTCTATCTCCAAATTAAGACTCTGACCTAAATTAGTGTCAGGTTTAACTTTATACGAATAAGATTGTTGGATGTTAGATGAGGTTCCATCTTTAAGCCTAAGACCCCCCCCATTCGCATCAATAAAAACAGTACAGTCTTGTGTGGCCTCAGCAACAACAGATACATTGCCGTTTAAAGTAACAATAATCTTCCCAGTATAGTTATCGTAACTATATTCATCCGCTTTAACACCTTGAACAGTGATTTCAGATGGTAACTCATAAGAATTCTCTGCACGTAAATCTAATTCAATTTTCTTACCGTATTCAAACTTGTCATTAAATTTAGAGACTTCCTCTCCATTATAAGAAACAAAACAATGTTTACCTACAAATGATAAATCACTTAAAGGTTGTTTATCTAAAGAAAATACTAAAGCAGTAGTAACACCTACTGCAGCTACTGCTAAAGTAGCAATTACTAGACCATTAACAAGTTTTTTCTTATTCTTACGAGGCTTAAGAGATTTATCAATAACTTCGTTATTAACTTTGAGTTTGGATTTAATAAAATTATCAGAATAGTGTTCTAGAACACCTTCTTTTATTTCAGAATCAATACGTTGCTTCGCTAACTGAATAACTTCTGGTTTAGTTAAGTTATTACCATCTTCGATAATTACATAACGGATAATGTTATATCCCTTAAAATCAAAAGAAACCTCTACTATAGAACCAATAGAGGGATTATTTTCAGTTATCTGATACTCAAAATGCGCAAATCTTCTCGTTGCCATAAAAACCTCTTTTATGGAAATAAATATATCACATAAATGTGAATATTTCTATAAAAACCATAAAAGCGTTACATTATTATCTTCAGATACATTAAATTTAGATTCAAAATTTATATGAAATTTATTTAATATTTTCTTAATAATTTTATGGATTACTTGTAATCAATCTTATAAAATTAAATAAATAATCTAAAAGATTATTTAAACGACAAAAATATAAATCGTAGTGCAAAAATTTGAGTTTAAAAAACATTAAAAGTGCAAAAATTCAAAAACAGTCAAAAAGTGCAAAAATTCAAAAGTAAAAAATGCCGAAAAGTGCAAAAATTTAAGTTTAAAAAACATTAAAAGGTGCAAAAATTTAAAAGTAAAAATAAAAACTTGATTTGTTGGATTTTTACTTAAAAAAGAATTTTTGTTAGATTTTGTTAGACTTTGTTAGACTTTTTTACTTTTGTTAGATTTTGTTAGATTTTGTTAGATTTAATATTATTTATTAAACGAATCCTTTAATTTATTAGCCTTAACAATGTAATCAAGTCGATTTTCGAATTTATCCATTCGTGTCTCTAATCTGTCTATACGAGAATTTACTTGAGAAAAACCTTGCTTCATTTCTTTTCTAACAGCAAATATTTCTCCTCGCAATGATTGAAGTATTTCTTCTTTCATGTCCTGAAGCATTGATTCAATTTTACTAGGTTTTCTCTTTTTCTTTTTTTCCATACTAGGCTTTTTAATTTCATCAAGTTCAGAAATAGTAATAAACTTTTCTTTATCTTGATCTTTCCTAATTAATTTATCATATTCTTTTCCTGAATATGTATTAATTTTGTAATTCTTCTTATTTATTTTCATCAAATAATCCTCCTACTATACATATATGCAAGAAAGAAGAAAAATGTGACGAAATTAAATTGATATTTACTAAGTAAATATATTTTTGCACGTAAAATTAAAAAGTTAACCAAATCACGCATTAGTTAACTTTTTTACTATAATTTAATTATGCAAAAGAAAAAGGTAACCATTAAAGATCCTAACGCGAAGGCGATGTGGGGAAGAGTGCGCTCCACTACTTTTAAAGACAAAACAAAATATACTAGAAAACTAAAACACAAAAATAAATATCAATAATTACTGTTCAATTAATTTAATACGCTCAAAGTGACGTCCACCATCAAAAGGAGTGTTTAAAAATATATCTACACGCTCTAATACATCTTTTAGATTCATAAACTTTTCACCAAATGCAATAGCGTTCGCATCATTATGGTGTCTCATTAAAGAGACTACTTCATTAGAATAACCTAATCCACATCTAATCCCTTTATAGCGATTAGCTGTCATCATAACTCCTTCTCCAGTAGTGCACACTAAGATAATTCGATCCACTTGATTATTAACTAACATCTCACACGCTTTTTTAGCGTATATTGGATAATGAGTAGATTCTTTTGTATTAGTGCCGCAATCAAAAACTATATGATTGTGTTCTTTTAAATATTTAATGATTTCATTTTTATAATTTAGACCGCCATGGTCACTAGCTAAGGCAATTTTCATAATTTGTTATATAAATTAATTAATTTCCTAGAAGGAACTTTTCCTTCTCGGATTACTTTTATTTTATCACTAATTGAGATTACCGTAGATGGTTTATCCGGTTTTATTTTTTTAACTATAACCGCGCTTAATTCCTTAGAAAATTCTTTTTTAATATCGTTAATATCGTTAAGCGGAGGTTTATCACTTCGATTTAAAGAAGGCACTAATAAAGGACCAGTTAATTTAAGTAAAGATAAAGTTGATTTAAAATCAGGAACTCTAAATCCTATATATCCATCTTTACTTAAATAAGAAGGAAGATTATCTTTTGCCTTTATAACAATAGTGACTGAACCTGGTAATATCTTCTTAATAAAAGAATCAATTTTTTTATTAGTAACGGCAAACTTCTTTATATCTTTAATATCACCAAGCATTAAAGTATAAGGTTTATTTGGCTTTCTTCTTTTTAATTTATTAAGTGCATTATAAGCTTTTATAGAATCGTATCTAGCAGCTACTCCATAGACAGTTTCGGTAGGAAAGGCTACTAATTTAGATGCTTTTAAAAGCTTACTAGCCTTAACTAAACTATCTTTAGAACTATTTAAAATTAACATTAATGAACCGATCTATAATAATGCTTCGCGTAGTAGATAATCTTACCATTATTAATAAGAGCTTTAATCTTCTCTTTCGCAAAATTCATCGCTGATTTATCATCAATCTCTTTATCAACAAATATAAAATAAGATACTAATAAATCTTTATAAGGAAATCTAACTTCTATTTCTTTAAATTTAGTGTTGTCTTTATTGTCTTTAAAAGAGAAAGTGAAATCTTTTAAAGAATAATCTTCACTTTTTTTAAAAACTTTGGTGTCATTATTCTTTTCCATACCCAACAATTATATATGAGTTTTAAATATATTTAAAGATTTATATCGCAATGGTAAGAAAACGGATTTTCTTATTAATATCATAAGAAAAATTAAAACTCGCTTTATCTAGTGACCTCGCCATTAACTTCTTAAGATCATCAACTAAATTAGGAGCGATTTCAAATAACATCAAACTAGGTTTATTATATCGATTACTATTAATAACTTTTTTATATACATTATTAGAAGATAATATAAATAGAGCATCATGAGGTTCATAATCTAAAACACTTTTATCGACATCTTTTTTATATTTTATATAAGGCGGATTAGAAATAATCACATCGTAATTAACTTTATTATTTGGGAATGTATCCGCCTTATATAAATTAATATCAACGTGATTCTCTTTAATATTCCTCTTTGCAACTTTAAGTGCTTGCTCACTAATATCAGTAGCGTCTATAGTAGCGTATTTAAATTCCTTTTTTAAGGAAATAGCGATTACTCCACTTCCAGTACCAATATCTAATATTCTTAATTTCTTTTTATTAGGAAAATATTCTTTAATTCTTTTTATCGCTAAGACGACTAATTCTTCGGTTTCTACTCGAGGGATAAGAACACCCTTATCTACATAATAAATATTGCCTAAAAAGTATGCTTTATTAGTGATATAACTAAGTGGTTCGCCTTTAATTAATCGATTAAAGGCTTTTCTAATCCTAGAAGTATCAATAATTTCTTCATCTAATTTTAAATAAAAAGATGATGATTCTTTTAATTTAAGAATATCGGTAATTAAAAAACGAATATCCATTTCGTTTATTTGATATTTCTTACCTTCTTTAATTAATGATATATATAAATCTTTTAATTTCATTTATTAAGCATCTTTTGTTCATTATCAAAATGGATTAAGGCTTCAATAATATCTTCAATATCCCCTTCCATTACTCTATCTAATTCTTGTAATGTAAAGTTAATACGATGATCAGTGACTCGATTTTGTGGATAGTTATAAGTTCTTATCTTCTCGCTTCGTTCTCCATGCCCTACTTTAAGTTTTCTTTCTTTGCCTAACTTCTCTTGTTGTTCATCAAGGGCTTTTTGATATACCTTAGTTCTTAACATCTGCATGCAGATTTCTCTATTTTGTATTTGGCTCTTCTCGGTTTGACAAGAGACGACAATTCCAGTAGGTTTATGCGTCATTCTTACTGCCGATTCAGTCTTATTAACGTTTTGACCCCCTGCGCCTTGACTACGATAAGTATCGACTTGAATATCACTAGGGTTAATTACAATATCAATTTCTTCCGCTTCTGGCATTACTAGTACAGTAGCGGTAGATGTATGAATACGCCCACTCGCTTCCGTTTTAGGTACGCGCTGTACACGATGCGCGCCCGATTCATATTTAAGTTTAGAATATACTTTTTCTCCGCTTATCTTAAAGGAAATATTAGAGAATCCTCCCGCATTAGAATATGAAGCATCTAATAATTGAATTCTCCAATTATTCTTTTCAGCGTACTTTGTATACATTCTAAATAAATCACCTGCGAAGATATTAGCTTCATCTCCTCCTACCGCTCCTTTAATCTCAACAATAATGTTTTTATCATCATTAGGATCTTGCGGTAATAGTAAAACTGTTAACTTAGCGATTAATTCTTCCATTAAATTAGATAATCTTTTATGTTCTTCTTTACCAAAATTAGCAATCTCACTATCTTTATCATTAGACATTACTAAAGCATCTTTAATATTCTTCTCCGCTTCTAGATATTGTTTAAATAATTCATTAATTTCTTCAAGTAACGCTCTTTCTTTACTTAAATCACGAAAAAGCTTCTTGTTTTTAATAGTAGATTCAAGAAGTAATTGATTATCAATTTCTTTTAATCTAGTCATAGAAGCGACTAGACGATTACGCATATTTTCTTCCATAATCGTATTGATTATAAATTAACTTTTCTTTTTTTTCATTAAAGCTTGATACGCTACATCAAGAATTAACTCTTTTCTTTTTTTAATCATCGAGTAATAAAATTTCTTTTGAATATTACTTAAACAATCAATTTCATCAATTATTTTTTTGATTTCATTTAGATTAATCTTAGGATTTAATTCTTCTAAAGCTTTATTACAATCTTTATTTTCTAATGAATTAATAAAATTAAAATAATTTATTTTCTCATTATTAAGTGTAATCGCGCTTAAAGGACGATCGTATATCCTACGCATAATCTCTTTATTATTATTTAAGATTGCCAACATCATTTTCTCATCCGCTTGAGGGAATAAAGAAGAACCGTTATCAAATACTGGAGCAATCTTTACATCATCTTTATCTATATTATATAAATAACCCCAGTTACCGTTATGGCGATCCCAATTACCTAATAAAGCATCTATAATAAATACTCTCCAAAAGAAATCATTAATAACATCAAACGCGATGATATCTTGATTAGAAAAAGTATCCATTATATCTTTTAGTTCAGTAGAATGACCTAAACTTTTTGAATCAACAACTTGATTATGTAAAGAGATAAAATCATAGAAACGATATCCCTTAATCTCAAAGTCTTTACATAGGACCGCTAAACGTTTAACACTATTATAGGTATAAAAACCTAAAACAGTTTCTTGAACTGGAATTCCTACTAGAGAGAAAATTTTAGACGCTAAATATTCACTAATTGGAGAATTAGCGTAAGATAATTTATCGTTCATTGAAGCTTTATTAGGTAGTTTAAGCATATAAAGTTCATTTTGATAAATAACTGATTTTTTATTGCCATTCGCACCACCATAACTTTTCTTTTTAGTAATTAAAGAAGTAAAATCTAACATATTATTCCTCCAATAAATTTAAATATTTTTTAAATAGATAATCGTATTGTTTTCTAGTAATTTCCTGTTTGATAAATGAACTTTTAATCTCGCTAGTTAAAATTGATAAATAGTATTCAATACCACCTAAATTATTATTAACAAATGCTCGTTTATATCCGTTTAATGCATGCTTTATCTTCTTAGGTAAATCTATTTCTAAATATGATTCATCCTTAGGCATTTTAGTTATCTTATCAATTTCATCTGGTTGATCTAATTCAATTAAATATTCCATTGATACTTTTAAAGACTTCGCTAATTTATATAATGTATCACCACTAGAATTTTTAATTAATGTTCTTCCTGAACATATATCTACAATAGTAGTACGAGGTACACCACTAACAACACTTAATCGATATTGAGTCATTTTCTTTTTTAAGAGTAAGTCAAGAAAATTCATAACTAAATTATGTCGGTACACCAACATATAGTCAAGCAAAATATATTTAATCGCTTAAAATAATTTGCTTTAATATCATTAAAATCTTATAATCTATTAGTCTGTTTATATATAAACAAGGTTTTTAAAAGTATGAAAAAGTCAAAATTTATTACAGGCCTATCAGCTGCATTCATCTCAGCGATGGCATTAATGAGTTGTACCGCACAACTACACGCTAAAAGCGGAGTTATTTTAACCATAGATGGAGTTGAGTATACTGCAGAGGATTTATTTAACGATCAAAAGACTCCTGCAGCAGCAGAAGCGAAGTTCAATGCAGTTTATAAAGTAGCAGTTCGTCGTTACTTCATGGATGACCAAGAAGGTCATACTTTCATGCCTGAAATTACTCAAAACACAAAAATTAAAATCAGTGAACAGAAGGCAATCGCTAAATCAAAAGCAGACTCTTCAGGCACTAAATACGCAGATGAATGGCAAAAAATACTTGATGAAAACAACGTAGATGATGAACAAGGTTTATATAATAAATTTGAATACGATCTTCAAAAAGAGAAGTTCGAAGATAAATTTTATTCTAATAACTACGATGCCTTAAGAGAAGGTAATCCATTCCCAAATGAAGAAGAGTATCACAATAGATTCAAAAATTATCTTGAAGGCAAACAACCATATCATATCAAACATATTTTAGTTAAAGTTTCTGCTAAGGATGGCGATAACACCAATGGTGAAATTACAGCTAAAGAGGCTCAAAACATTGGTAATGTTATTATCAAATTAGCGGAAGGAGAAAGCTTTGAAGATGTTTCTGACGACTTTAACGAAGATGATACTGCTAAAAAGAATAAAGGAAGTTTAGGCATCATGAGTCGTGATACTTCTTTTGTTAACGATTTTAAACTTGGTATTTACATGTATGAATCTTTCTTTGGAAGCAGCACAAAAGAAAACACACAAAAAGAAGGTTATAAATCTAAGTGTGCTAAAGAAGAGTTATTCGGCAAAGAAAATAGTTACAAAGAAGGAACTGCAGGTAATTATGCTACAAAAATTAGCGAACTTAAAGATCCAACTTCTGAATACACCGATGAGCAGAGTACTACAAAATATCACGGAATAGGACAAATTCCGTTTGAAGCCGCGATCAATTTGGTTAAGTATGCTAATTATGATTTTAGTGGTGATACGGATGAATCTAATAAAGTGATTGAAAGATTTGATAAAGAAAAACTGGATAAGGACGATGTTGCTGCAAAATATTATCCTAGAAATGTCATATTTAACAAATATTTTAACAAACATAATATCATGGTTATAACTCCAAAAAATATCCATAATTACAAAGGTACAAAACAAAATCCTGAAACAATCGCTAATTGGACAACTAACGATGGAAAGAAAAGAAATAATCAAAAAGATTTTTATACAGGTACATACAATGAAGATTATGTTAAAAATTATCCTGGTTTTAGTAAATCCGCTAAAAACAAAGACGAATTAAATTTTAAATTTGCGGACGGTCCTACAGAAGAAGGTTCGAATGAAAATGTGCTACGCGATCAAAATGGAAGAATAATACTAGTCTTCCGTAGTGGCACCGGAGGCGATTCTTCTAATGATGGATATCAAGGTATTCATTTTGTAGTTATTGAAAGAAGTCCGTTTATTGGCCTAGAATACGACAGTGTAGATGAAAGCCAAGAAATTAATCCAACATCTTTAAACGAATACTTCTGGCACACCTATCCTGGACAAGAAGGATTAAGAAAAGAAGATAAACATCCAACATACACTCAAGACAGCGATGATTGGAAAAAAACTTTTGTAAATTACTTCCCTAGCCTACCACAGACTAGTGTTCTTAAAGAACGTGCAGAGACCGTTAAAAAAGAAATTAAAAATTGTGATCCGTTGTTAAACACTTATATCTACCAAACTATTGAAAAAAATATAACTTGGACTGATAAAGCTTTGGAATTAGGAATCAAAAAAGATATTGATAATTGGATCAAACTCAAAAGAATCACTCAAGACATTGATACAAAGAAAAATTGGGATGATACTTGGGAGCAATATTATTACTCTTTAGAAAGTCAAGTCGAGCAAAGAGAAGAAATTCTGGGAGCAGATGGTTCTATTCATAATAGATTAGTTCCAGAAGCCTGTGAGATTGCATTTATTGACGATTCTTTCTTAGTAACAACTGGAGAAAATAAAATTACTTTACAAACTTTATTCGGCAAAGGAGGCGTTTTCCATGAATAAGAAAAAATTATTTACCCCATTATTAATCGCTTCAAGTTTTTTAATAATTGGATGTTCTACAAGCGAAATTGTTGGGCGCCCAAGTTGGATTGATACACCAATTGTTGAGGATGTGACAAAAGATAACACATTAAAAGAGATTTATGACGCAATTAAAGAATTAGGTGACACAAACTCTAATGTATTAAATAAAATCATGTATCAAATTGCACAAAAACAAATTGGTCATTTTGAAGATGTAATAGATGAAACAGGGGGCACTATTGAAGTTGGTTTAAAAACTATCAATGATGGAAAAGCAACAGAAGACCAAATTAAACAATTTATTGAAAACTATCCTATCTATAAATGTGATGAAAAGACATACGTATTAGATAATAACTTTATTCCAAAAGAAAGAGCGTTGACCGATCAAGAGAAATTAGAAAATTCTAAAAACAAAATTAAAGAGATGTATTCACGAATTTACGAAAGTATATTCGAAAAACTATATAACGAAATTAAAGATGGTTCTTATTCAACTAAAATTGATAAATATTTTGAAGAAGATTATTTCGTACAACATTTATATAAAGAGATGTATTATGACGATTATGATCCAGAAACTACTCCAGATAAATTAGCTAAAGATAGAGTGTTTATTCCAAAAGAATCTAATCAAAAATGGTCAGAATATGTTAACTATAAAGAAAATGCAGATGATGAAAATCAACCGACTGGATTTATTAATGTTGTGGATGAAGATAATAACTTTACCGATTATTATCATGAATATATTAAACGCAAGTTATTACCAGACATTTATAGAACTTTATTAATTGAAAAATATGTTGCTGAGCAAAGGTCTAGTAATTTAGGCCGCAGTTACGCTCGTAAAATTAATATGATAAAAGTTCCCCATAACGATGATAAAGATATAAATAGTAATATTCGTAAATTCTTAAATAATTATTCTACAACAAAAATTACTATAAATAAGAGTGCTCCTGACACAGACTTTGATCAAATCGCAAAAGCAATGATTGGTTTTGCGTGCACAGATACAACGTCTAAAACGCCAACTGGATCTCAAACTTACATTGAAGGTAGTGAACAAGAAAAAGGCGTTTATAATCTAATAAATGTAGGAGAAGAACCAAAAAAAGAATCTTTATTAAAGCCATTAGAAATTGGTGGTAATAAATTAATATGGGAAATTAGAACTGATGATAATGGTGTGACTCTACCTAAAGATAAACATCGCAGCACTTATGTTTATAAAGGAACTAAACTTTATGATTTAGCTCTTAAATATTTAAAGTTTATGGATGTTACATATACAAGCGAAACACCAAGCGATACTTATGCTGATTTTAAATTCGACAAGAAAAACCATTTAACATCAGATCAACAAACTGCACTTGAGGATATTACTAACAAGGGTGCATACACGATTGAAAAAGGATTAGAAATAAAAGAAAGAGAAGCCAGATTAACTGATATGACTACTGATGGATGGTTTCTTAAGAGTAGCGGAGTTTCTGAACTAAGCGACGAAATTAAAAATAATTTATTCAACATTAATGTTGCTAACATTATTGATAAAGAGATTGCTACCGATACTACTAAGTCTGGTGATAAAGTAAGATACTTCGGTGAAAATAATCGAGACAAAACTAAAGGTACTTATTTAAGTCGTAAAGCTTTCTTATTCGATGCTCAAAAAGCAAAGGAAACTTCTGTCGTTCTTGATGATGATAGCAACTTCTACATCGTTGAAGTTCAAGAAGCTGTTTCTAGTTCAAAATTATCAACAACTGACGTAAGCAATTCTTACTTAGAACTAAAGGCTACCAAAAATCCTTTAGATACTAATGTAATTACTAACGAGATTACTAGTAAGGTTACCGAACAAGTAGCAAGCGGAGACACCTACAAAAAGAACGCTGAACAATATTACTTAATGATTAGTAATATTCTCTTCTATGATCAAAGCGTTTATGATTACTTTAAATCACAATTCCCTGATTTATTTAAATAATAGATAAATTATTTATTGAACGAATAGGAGACTCTTGTCTCCTTTTTGTTCTATAATAATTGCGTATGGATAATTGTATATTTTGTAAAATCATTAAAGGTGAAATACCTTCAAGTAAAATCTATGAGGATGATGATGTATTAGCGATCCTAGATATATCACAAGCTACTCATGGTCATACTTTAGTTATCTCTAAGCAACATTATGATAACTTCTTATCTACTCCTAAAGAAATTATGCATAAGGTTATGGATGTCGCTCAAAGAATAGGACAAGTAGAGATTGCCGTTTTAGGCGCTAAAGGAGTGAATATATTAACTAATGTAGGTGAAGAGGCAGGACAAACTATCATGCATTACCATGTTCATGTAATTCCTCGTTATACCCGCGATGCTGGATTCCAGATTACATTAAAAGAAAACGCAGTAGATAAATCACTCCTCCCCGCCCTCGCAAACAAAATCAGGGAAAACCTCAACTGATTCTTCAGGTTTACTAGACAATTTTATTCGCTTATAAGAATTTGCTTTATCATTTGGATGTGGCTCGATTGCTACAACAGTAATTTCACCACGATTAGGGCCATAAACCCAATAAATCCTTCTTGCCGCAGGAACATTATTTTCTACATAAGAAGTAAATACTTTTTCTCCAAACTTGTTAGTTAATTCTTTGATTTCATGACTATTTAATCCAGGGGCAAAAGGATTACGTGATAATAATTTAAAAGTATGTTTAAGTTTTTTGTGCAATATTAACTCGCCTCTATTTGCAAGTCCTTACTTGCATCTATTAGATAATTCACTCAAATATGATTCAACTTCAGGTATTCCAGGTAATATAGTAAATTTCATTAAAATTTTTTCAGATTAATAGGTTTGCCAACTTTTCCTTTTTTAAAATTCTTAATAGAACTATCCATCATGTTTAACGAATTTTCGGAAATTGATAATGGATCAATTAATTCTCTAGGTTCAAGAATAATTATTCCATTATTTTTATGTTTAACATGATAATACTCATATTTCGCATTACGAATTGTAAGACGTCTTTTAGAGTCTAGTTTGGCATCATAACTATTTAAAACTGCCTCCATATTCATATTTTATTCTCCTTTTATAGTGGGATAGTGGGACATCCCATTTGATATAATATTATTATACATGAATAATTAATGCAAATATTCTTATTAAATAAAAAAAGACTAATTATCGATTATTTAATGTAACAGCGGTAATAATAATTGCTAAAGAAGTTAATATAATAACCGCTGATACTATTAAACAAATTAAAGGAAACGTTTTATTTTCGCTTAATTTATAGGATTTAATTGATATTGGCAATAAGATTAAAGAACAGATTAAAGAAGCGATAAGGGCTATTACAAATAAAGCAATAATTATTATCCCTCCTAATATCGTTCCGATATTATCTTTCATCGCTTTCATAGCGGTTGAAAATAAAGCAATAGATAGAATCGTACCCAGTATAGTGATAATTAAAAAGATAAGTAATGGAATGAAATATTTAACTTGTTTTTTCATGTAATAATTATTTCTTTTTATATAATCTACGCATATCCATGTTCATTAAACGATTAGTGAACTCACCTGGATTAATATCTTTTGTGTTATTATCATACATCATCATCTTCGCATCTAGATCATCAATAAAGTTAACCATAATAGCTTCTTTAGACGCTCCTAAGACAGGAGAGCCGTATTCATATTTACCATGACTTGATAATACACAGTGTTCAATATGAATAATCTTCTCGTTATTCTCTAAATGATATTTAGTAGCAACATTATTGATTAAATTAGTAGCGATCACTAAATGCCCTAATAGGTGTCCTTCTGTAGTATATTCAATAGGTAATAGACCACTTAATTCTTTTACTTTACCTAAGTCATGTAAGAAGACACTCGCTAAAACAATATCACTATCAATATCGTTATAATGCTTTATTAAGAAGTTAGCGACATCTAGCATACTTACTGTATGGTAAAGTAGACCACTAGCGAAAGCATGATGATTATTGCTTGCAGCAGGATAAGTTAATATCTTATCTTTATAAGTGTCATATAAATCATCGATTACAGTTTTAATATCTTTATCTTTAATCTCTAATAAATAAGATTCTAATTTCTTTTGCAATGTCTCTTTTGGGATAGGAGAAGAAGGAATATAGTCTTCTAATTTAGTAATGGTTACTTTATTCGCATCTTTAATTCTTAATTCAATCTTATCTTTATAAGAGGTAACATCAAATGACATATTAACAAAGTTACCCGCTTTGAAGATATCTAGATCTTCACTATTAACATCCCATTTTTTAGCGTTCATTACACCACTTTTATCTTGTAGGACAATAGATAAAAAAGTTTTATTATTAGATGCAGTCACTCCTTTAGTAACGCTTTTAACTAAATATATTTCGCGATAAGATTCGCCTTCTTTTAATGTATTAAGATATATCATAATCATCCTCCATCACTAATTTTATTTTACTATAGCTATAACCCTTTTTGTGTAACGCCTTCATAATTTTTTCTTTATCTACATATATT
>JAZLFE010000048.1:0-1212 GCA_045615605.1 Bacilli bacterium
AGGGACTAAAAATAAAATATTTAGTTATATGAGGTCTTGGGCGAAATATTGCTCTTTAACCAATTTAATTAAAGTAGAAGATCTAAATCGCTTCTTATTAGAATATAAATCAATTAAAGATCCGAATAAAAACGCAAAGAAAGATACCATCTTTTGTGAATTAGACTTAATGAATAATTGGTTAAATAAAATTAAGAGTGAAGGAACCTATTGGTATGTGTTCTTTCGCTTACAAGTTGAAGTAGGAGCGAGAATAAGCGAGTTAAGAGGGCTTCAGGTTAAACACTTCGATCCGATTAATAAAACGCTTAAGATTGAGCAACAGGCGATAAAATCAACTGCTTATGGTCACACCATTATTAAGAAGCCTAAGACTCTTAATTCATATCGAGTAATTAAAATATCAAATGATTTAACTAATATTCTTAATGAATATTTATTAACATATCGTATAAGTAATCCTGATAAATTCCTCTTCTTTGGTAAGGATAAACCAATAGGAGAAAATAGCATTAATCGAGCGCTTAAATATTATTTAGAAGAATATAATATGCCTAAAGAAATAACTATTCATAGAATGCGTTCCTTTGCAATTACTTATCTATTAGATAGAGAAGGCCTATCCCCACGATCAATTGCATCATGCGCGAGAAGATTTGGTAATAGCGAAAGTGTCGCAATTAATTCATATTTAAATGTATCTGGTAAAGAAGATAATGATATGGCTAATTTCTTTGATAGTCATTTAAAAAAGAAAGATGATATTGAAATAAATTAAACGGAATATACAGCTATAAATTAATAGAACGACATACTTTATACAATTAAATTTTGTGATAAAATTAAAAAAATAGGAGACTAACTTTATGAAATGTTTAATTTGTGGTAACGAAGATTTCTTTGAGAAACCTTTAATGACTGGAAGCGGTTGTACCGAAGGTGGCGCTTGGCAGCCCATAGAAATAAACGGGAAACCTGTTATCGGATTAGTATGTAAGAAGTGTGGACATATTGAATTCTTCAGCTTAGAAGCTGTTGAAAAATATAAGAAAGATGAAGCAGAAAAATTAAAGAAACAACAAGAAAAAGAAAATAAAGAAAAGAGATTAGCTGAACTAAAATCTGAAAAGGATAAACTTTTAAAAATCATTAATGATGAGAATCAAACCGTTAAGGATGTTAACGATGCTAAATCTAAATTAGAGAAAATTG
>JAZLFE010000049.1:0-27893 GCA_045615605.1 Bacilli bacterium
TTATCGTATTAGAATTAACTAGATTAAAAGGATAATTAAATCCAATAATTCGATTCTTATTATTTAAGGTGATAGATAAATGTTGTCCTTCATCTCCCATATGGTTAATGCGATTTACATCAATACCTTTAATAGTAAAGGTAGGTTCTTTCCATTCGTTACCAAAAGGAGATAAGCTTCTCACTAAATTATAATTTTCTAAATTTACATCATCTTCATTAATTTCGATATTGTCTTGACTAGGAATAAATTTATGTAACTTACTATAAGATATAAAGGCTTCCTTAAATTTAGGAAAGTCAGTTTCTTTAATAACCACCCCACCAGCGAATTCATGACCACCATGCTCTACAAGTAAGGAAATGTTTTCTTCGAAAAATTTAGTTACATTAAAACCGTTTTTACTTCTAATAGATCCGCGGATAGTGCCATCTTTTACTTCATTAGAAAAGATAGCGACTGGTAAATTATAAGTAGATAATAATCTACTAGCGATTAAGCCAGTAAGACCGGATAAAATATCTAAACTAAGTACCACCGCTACTTCTTCTTTAATATTTAAAGATTTAACAATATCGTTAGAAATTAATTTTCTTTTATCATTTATTTTATTTAAATATTCTCTTATTGCCACCAAATCATGATAAGAATCACAAGTAAAATATTTAACTAAAATATTTACTTCTTTGTTCGTCTCAATTCTTCCTACGGCATTTATTTTAGGAATTACATTTAAATTCAATATTGATTCATCAAAACTAGATTCACCAGATAGTAATTTAAATTTATCAAACTTATATTTATTTAAATATTTAATTGCTAATTTAACTATATAACGATTCTCGTATTTCATTGGCATTGCATCTGATAATATCGAAGTCGCACCTAAAGTTAATAAATAAGGATCAATATCAAATAATAATGCAGTAGATAAATAGAAAGCGACCATCGCTCCTGATGTAGTAGTCTTTAATCTACTTAATTTAGGATGAAGACAATAAAATTCTTTTGGAACATCTTTAAATTCATGGTGGTCAGTGATAATCATATCAATACCGATCTCTTTTGCTTTTTTTATCGCTTCATTTGCAACTATACCGTTATCAACGGTAATAATTAATTGATATCCTTTTTCTTTAGCCTGAATTACTTTATTAACATTAATTCCGTATCCATCTAAATATCGACTTGGAATATAATAATCGACTTCATATTCTAGTTTTTTAAAAGTATTAACTAAGATGGAAGTCGCTAAAATCCCATCCGCATCATAATCGCCATATATTAAAATCTTTTCTTTGTTTGTGATAGCGTTATTAATTCTTTCGGTAACCTCTTTGATATTATCAAAGTAACTAAAAGACGGAACGTCTGCTAAAGAAGGTACGCGTTTTATCTCTTCGTATTCTTTACTAGAGATATTATAATAATCTAATAATTTTTCTAAGAAGTTCATAAAAATTAAAAGCCACCTCGAAGGTGGCTATATTTAATCATTGATACCAATAAAGATAGCTTCCTCAGGTGTATTACTCTTCTCTTTAATTTTTTCTTTTTTACGTAATTTAATTTTTGGTAAATTAACTCGACTGAATTGCTCATCTAAATAATTATTCGCTGGTAAGAACCAGGTTAAGATTAAAACTGCATTCATAAGTAAGCCTAATGCCAAAGAGAAGAATAAAGCTAAATATGCTTTATGACCTAAACCAAAGAAATTAATCGCGGAATAAATCGCGATAATACTAAAGACAATCATTGGAACTAACGCTAATGCATTAGCCTTCTTTAATACCGCTTTTCTAGTCGCTAAATCTTTTAATCTTTCATCTTTAATTAATTCCTTATCTTTATGTAAGATAAATAATCCCATCATAGTCGTTAATAACATAGTAGCAATAATAGTTAAGCTTAATACTGGAGTAGCAACTACTCTAGTTAAAGAGATAAATCCTAAGGCAAAAGCACCACCAACAGTAGAAGTAGCGAATACAGTTAATATACGTGATGCACGGAAACGACGAATTAACATATAGACACTAAAGGCAAAGATAGTAATAAATCCTGATGCTACAACAATACCAGCATCATTAGGAATATTATAAATATTATTTGTATAAACCCTTGTCTCTTCTATATTTAGATTAAATTCTTCCATTACTTCATTAATGGCATCCTTTAACTCCATACCAGTAGAAAAACCTTCACCCTCTTTAACATAATAAATTTCAGAAGTCATGTCAGCGTTGCCGACTAAGAATCGATAATTTTGTAAATAGGCGGTTTCATATTTATCGCCATCTTCACTCTTAACATAACTATATTCATAATAAGTTACATCCTTATAAACAAGCTGAGTGGATTTATTAACATAAATTTGTTTTAATTTAGTTTCTACTTCATCGATAGTAGGATGAGATCCACCTTCTGTATCAGACTCAATTGAAAATGTAGCTTCATTATAAGGAGAATAATAAGCTGAAGAATTAAATAATTTACCAGTAGCACCAAAGGCGATTAAACCAACAACGCTAGCAAGTAATAAAACACCAGAAATAATTCCGCTTAATTTCTTTTTCTTAGTGAAATCTTTATTAGCGTATGGACCAAAATAATTTGGTTTTTCTTCTAAACTTAAATCAGGAACACGTTTATTATCGACTTTAAAATAAGAATAATATTTTTTATCTTGGAAAACAGTGTTATTAGTAAGTAACCACATCATACCTTTCAAAATAAAGGTATTAATTAAGATGTTTAAGACTGAACCAATCGTAAGCATAACGCCTACACTAGAAATCATCGGTCCACCTAAGAAATATAAAACAGTACCGGCGATAAATAATAGAATTGATACATCAACGGTAATTAATGTCGTCTTCTTACTAGCTTCATAATTAGCTTTCTTTAAGTTACGACCTTTATACAATTCTTCTCTTAAGTTCGCGTTATAGGCTAAAGAAGATACAAGTGAACTTAGTGTTACTACAAGTAATCCTACTAAAGCAGCAATATTAAATATAGCGCCAAATTGAGTAAAGAAAGTTAATGTTAAGAAGGCTTCAGTTGAAGTAGTAGCAATTATCGCTATTGCTCCAAGTCTAAAGTATAAAAGTAGGATTAATGAAATAACAACAAAGGCAATAATGATAGATACTAAAGTAGCACTCATCTTAATGTTAACGTCTTTTCCATAGATTAATAAGTTCTCAACGTTAGCAGGAATAATTTCAGTATGAATGTCAGTGCAATCAAATTTAGTCTCGCTGGCATTAAGCATGCACATCATTAAGCGCGCTTCATTATATGAAGTGGTAATGCTGTTTAAATCTGCTCCAGTAGGAGTAAAAGTAATTTTGAAGGCTTCCTTATTATCTCCGTAATAGAAATTAGAAGTATTAAATTGATCGTAAATAATTCTTTTTGCGATATTCGGATTTACTTTATTAGCATATTCATCGCCTTCACGACGATCCATCCAAAGGATGATGCTTTGTTTAGCGGGTTCTGGATCATCATTAGATGGCTCAGGATCATCTCCACCACCTTCATATTTCTTAGCCAGTTCAAACATTTCTTCACATGTCTGTTGCATTTCACTTGGTATTGGCATTACTACAACAGTAGAAGCTCCATCATAAGTTAAATAAGCCTTTGAATCATGCCACGAATATTTACCTTCTATATCATCGTTAACAGGATGTTCATCAACTTTTTCTTCTTCGCTTCCTTCTTTGCCTAAGTTACAAAGTTCAATCTCAGGATTAACGCATAAAAGTTTAGCGATACGAGCACATTCATCAGTGTTAGAAGTAGTTAAAGTAACTTTAACTGTATCGTCTCCACTAGTTCTAATTGTGTAATTATCAATACCATAACTTACTAAACGAGATTCAATAACATCTGCGTAATATTCTGGAGCTTCGTCTTCTGGTTTAATATCATTCTCATCGTCACGATCACTTAAACGGAAAGTAATTTCTCTACCATCGCGAAAATCTAAATCAGCATTAATGCTAGTTACTATAGGTTTAAAAGCTATTCCAATTCCAAGAAATAGAGTAATAGACGCTAAAATATAAGCTACAAAACGACGCATACGAGTAATTATTTTACTATTATAGTAAAAGCAATGCAATTATTTATTAAAAAGTACTATTTATTTAAGTGTTTATAGGCTTTAGAAGTCGCTACTCTACCTCGAGGTGTGCGATTTATTAATCCTATTTGGATTAAATATGGTTCGTAGGCATCTTCTAAATTAGAAACTTCTTCTCCGATGGAAGATGCGATAGCCTCTAGTCCTACCGGGCCTCCACGAAAACGATCAATAATCGCATTTAAATATCTAATATCGACATCATCTAATCCTAAAGAATCTACTTTTAAAGCGTTAAGAGATTTTTTCGCTAAAGAAATATCGATATCATCACGATTTTGATAATTAGCAAAATCTCTTACTCTTTTTAGTATACGATTAGCGATTCTAGGAGTACCTCTACTACGTAAGGCTATTAATTTAGCTGCATCTTCAGTGATAATAGTATTAAGAACTTTAGCGGTTCTTTTTACTATTTGAATAATTTCTTCGTTAGTATAAAAATTAAATTTTTCTGTTATTCCAAATCTCGCTCTTAATGGAGAAGATAACGCTCCGATACGAGTGGTTGCTCCGATTAATGTAAAAGGAGGAAGATTAATATCAATTGTTGTAGTGCTTTCTCTAGTACCACTTATTGTGATTAGTTTAAAATCTTCCATCGCACTATATAGCATTTCTTCTACTGCATGAGGTAAGCGATGAATTTCATCAATAAATAATATTTCTCCTGGTTCTATACTAGAAAGTATAGCGGCTAGATCGCCTGTTCTTTCAATACTTGGTCCATTAATTAAACGTACTTTAGAATTCATTTCGTTAGCAATTATATAGGCTAAAGTAGTCTTTCCTAAACCAGGTGGGCCAAATAATAAAGTATGATCAAGGACTTCATTACGATGTTTAGCCGCGCCGATAAAAATCTCTAAGTTATTTTTTAAATCTTTTTGACCGATATATTCTTTTAAATATTTTGGACGTAAAGAAAGTTCAATATCATCTTCTTTTTTATTTTTATTTGCGTCTAATAATCTACTCATTTATTTACCTAAGCGCTTAAGCGCTTCCTTTAATATCATTTCGTTAGTAGCATTATTAAGAGAAATATTTGCTAACGCTTCGTCAATTTCTTTTACTTTAAATCCTAGATTTTTAAGCGCGCTACGAACTTGTTCGTATTGATGAATGTCTGCTTTTGACTTAGATAATTTACCTTTTAAGTCTAAGATGATTTGACTTGCGGCTTTACTTCCAATACCAGGAAGTTTCTTTAAGTAAGCGATATTATTTGCGTTTATGGCTTTAAATAATTCATTTGGAGTAGATGCGCTTAAAATGTTAAGAGCGGTTTTAGGTCCTACTCCTTTAACATTAATTAAAGATAAGAACGCATCTTTTTCTTCTAAAGATTTAAATCCAATTAAATATTGTTCATCTTCTCTAATAACTAAATGAGTATAGATAAGAGTAACTTCGTTAACATTAAAATCATTACTACGAGATACTAAAATTTCGTAACTAATATCGTTAACGTCAATGACAACTTTGGAGTCGAAAATATGAGTGATTTTTCCTTTTAATGAATAGTACATGCCTTTATTCTAACATCAAGAATATTAGAATGGTGACCAAAATAACAAAACATGCAATTAATGTAGCAATTATTACTTTGTTAGGCTTATTTTCTTTCATGAACGTTTAAAATTTTTCGTTTCCGGAATCGCTTTTCTTTTATGTTCACTTATCTTATGTAGATAATTAATTCTCTCTTCATCTTTCTTACTAACTTTTTTACCAAGTAAATATTTATCAAGTTCACTATAAGACACTTTTAAATCATCTTCATCTTTTTGATTAGTAAATAATCCTGCACTAGGGGCACGGTTAATAATTTCTGGTATGACTCCAAGCATCTTAGATGCTTTAAAAACTTCGCTCTTAGTTAATTTAGCGATAGGGAGAATATCCGCTGCACCATCGCCAAATTTAGTAAAGTAACCAACATATCTTTCATCTAAGTTATCAGTGCCTACTACTAAAGAATGTTCCGCTTGAGCGATCGCGTATAAAGTTAACATTCTTAATCTAACTTTAATGTTAGATTCACTTAATTTATCTAACGGATGAATAGAAGAAATATCTTTTTTAATTTTACGATAAGAAGAAGTTAAATCGATTAAATCATATTTAATTTTAAATTTATTACATTGTTTAATCGCATATTTAGCGTCTATTTCATTAGACTCAATAGGCATAATCACTACGTGAATATTTTCTTTTTTAATCGCTTTAAGAAGAAGCGCTAATACTAAAGCAGAATCTACTCCACCTGATAGTCCTAAAGTATAACCTTTCGCCCCACTTCTTTTTAAGTAGTTCTTTAAGAAATTAACAATTTCGTATAAATAATTTTTTAGTGTCATTTTATATATTCAAATGCAAAGTCGCCTAAATAAATAGTGTCACCTTCATTCACTCCTTGTTTTTCTAATTCTTCATCGACTCCAATCTTTCTTAGATAAGTTAATAGTCTTAATAATCCTTCATCAGTCGAAATATTAATTAAAGAATAAGTACGAAGTACTCTATCTCCTAATATACGATATTGATGTGGCTTCTCTTTAATAATAGTAAAGATTGTTTCACTTTTAGATGCATCGTATACTTTTTCTTTTACTCTTTGATAATCTTTAATCTTAGGGGCCTCTGCGCGAGATAATTCTAAGATAATTGCATTTAGTAATTCATCTACGCCTTCGTTAGTAAGAGCACTTATTCCAATTACTTTCTTTTTAATCGCTTTAATAAATTTATTACGTTTAATATCAGCATTTTCTTCATCCATTTTAGTCGCGACTACTATAGTAGGACGCTTAAGAATAGAAGGATCATATTTCTTAAGTTCTTCGTTAATTATTTTATAAGCTTTAATAGGATCATTACCCTCTTCCATACTCACTAAATGGATAATGACTTTACATCTTTCTACGTGACGAAGGAATTCAAGTCCTAATCCCTTCCCTTTATGAGCGTCTTCAATTAACCCAGGAAGATCCGCTACTACAAAAGAAGAATAATTAGAATGATTAACTACTCCAAGATTAGGAGATAAAGTAGTAAAAGGATAATCAGCGATTTCAGGTTTTGCCTCGCTAATAATTGATAATAAAGTTGATTTACCAACACTAGGCATACCGACTAATCCAACATCAGCGATTAATTTTAATTCTAGAATTAATTTCTTAACTTCTCCTGGTAGTCCATTCTCGGCAATCTTAGGTACACGGTTACGATCACTTTTAAATGCAGCATTGCCTCTTCCGCCTCTTCCCCCTTTAGCAACTACTACTTCCATATTTTCTTTATCTAAGTCAAATAAAAGTTCATTAGTTTCAGCATCTAATATTACTGTTCCTATTGGAACATTAATAAAAACATCAGATGCACTTCTACCATATCGATTTTTAATATCTCCTTTTTCTCCATCGTTAGCGATAAATGCTTTAGAATGTCTAAAATTAAATAAAGAATTTATTGTTTTATCGGTTTTAAAAATGATAGAACCACCTCGACCACCATTACCACCACTTGGTCCACCGTTAGCGACATATTTTTCATGGCGAAAAGCAATCGCTCCATCGCCACCTTTACCACTTCTTACTTCAATCTTACAACGGTCGATAAACATAACTATATTATTATAAACTAAAAAAGGCTAGGCAATGCCTAACCTTTTATTATTTAGTAATTATTACTTACTTAGCGTAAACGCTAACGCGGGTTTTATTTCTTCCGCTACGTTCGAATTTAACAATGCCACTAATAGTAGCGAAGATAGTATCATCTCCACCTCTTTTAGTATTGTTACCAGGAAGAATCTTAGTTCCTCTTTGGCGATAAATAATGCTACCAGCGTGGCAATATTGACCATCGCTTAATTTAGCACCTAATCTTTTCGAATGGGAATCACGACCATTTTTAGTTGAGCCGACACCCTTCTTACTAGCGAAGAATTGCAATCCTAAATTGAATCTCATAATTTTTTCTCCTTTACTTTAATTTTATCGGGATATTCTTTTTCAATAAGTTTTAATCCCTTTATTAACATATCTAATCTTATTTGATCATCTCTATCTACCTTGTGAGTGATGTTGAAGTTAACTTCACCATCTTTTATTTCTATCTCACTTTTCTTAAATCCTTTTAAGGAATTAAGCGTGGTATTTACTAAACTTGAGACTGCCGCACATACAATATCTTTTCCTTTTTTAGCAAAGTTTGCATGTCCTTTAATGGTAATCTTACGTTTAGAGTAGATCACTAAGATCATTGAGCGATGTTCTCCACGACGAGGCAAGTGAAAGGTTGACGATGACCGATTCTCTTACGTTCATTGTGCTTAGCTTTATATTTGTAAATATGAAGCTTCTTACCTAAACCTTGCTTTTCGACTTTAGCGGTAACTTTCGCATTCTTGATGTAAGGATTACCGAATTTAGCATCCTTATCAATGATTGCTAATACCTTATCAAAGGTATACTTTTCGCCAGCTTTGACATCAATTTTCTCAACAAAAATCTTATCGCCAACAGCGACTTTAACTTGCTTTCCGCCAGTTTCAATAATTGCGTACATGAAATCTCCTCCTTATTAAACTAGACTCGCTATGAAGGTCAATTACAAAGTAATTAGTTAGTTACCTTTTTTATGCGGTTACGCTTCTAAGAATAGAAGACGACAACGCTAATTAGTATATATATACCAGAAAGTTTATGCAACTACTTTAGTAAATTATCGTGTTCTTTGAAAGAATAGTAATTTTCTTTACTACCAACAATAATATGATCTAATAACAATAAATCATTCCGTTTAGCTGATACTACAAGGTTATTAGTGGATTCTATATCTTCTTGACTAGGATTAACAACATTAGAAGGATGGTTATGAACGATAAGAAAGAATTTAGCGTGTACTCTTCTAAGTTCTTCTACTATTTCATCGTTTGAGATTCTTAATCCTTCTTTTGTCCCAATATACAATTCTTTTTCGTAAATTAGATATCCAAGTTTATTAATCGCGATTAAATACATGGATTCAGTTTTATTATTTCCAATAATATAACTATAACGAATTCCTACTGATTTACTATCTTTATAGTTAATGGTTTTATCAGAATACCCTCTTCGTTTTAATAACTCACTAATAGCGATAAAACGAAACGCAGTAGCTTCCTTAATCCCACTAACTTTTAAATAATCTTCGTAAGATAACTCTAAAAGCGCATCAATATTACGAGCAAAGCTAAGTAGATTAGTCGCAATCATTAAAGCGTTACTATCTTTACTGCCGCTACCAATAATTAGGGCTAATAATTCGATATTAGATAATTTATTAATTCCGTAATGACGCGCTTTTTCTCTTGGACGTTCTAATTCAGGTAAATCTTTAATGCGAATTACTTCCATTCAAATTTATATCCACCTGGTAAAGTTACCTCTCCTGTTCCTTTCGAAAATAATTTGTAAACGACTACAGCAGTAATCGCAATCGAAAGGACTGCCATTACACTAGCAAGTGTGATGGCTTCGCCAACTTTTACATTAGCGAGTTCTTGATCAGTTAATTTTTTCATAATTAATTTCCTCCTATTATTTTTAGGGAATATTTTCCCCTTATTAATAGATATGCTAAAAATCAACAAAAACGCGCGATTATTTTTTTATATTTATAAATAAATATAGAATTTTTTATTTTTTGTAAAATTGGCTTAAATTCAAAAAATTACGCACCTATTTAAAAAAGGTTTTGGACTACTCATCCTTATGTGTTAATATTAAATTAGGAGTTTAAGTTAGTTCTAAACAATCTAACCTTTTCATTTATTTACTGCGAGATTTATTTGTAAATAAATTACAATCAATACGATAATCAATTTTAATTGATAATCGACACTCCTAAATACCACATGGTAATAGAAGTCCTAAGAGGTAATGTTTCGTGCATTAACCCCCCTTACTATTCAAGTAGTAAAAAAAATTTGGAGCTTCTCGCCCCCATGTGGTATTATTATAGAAGAGTTTAGAGGTTAGTTCATTGCGAGCTAACCTTTTTCATTTATTTACTACGAGATTTATCTACAAGTAAATAAATTACTATCAAAATTATTATCACTTGTTTCAAGTGGTAATTGATACTCCTTTAATACCACAGGGTAGTAGAAGTCCTGAGAGGTAATGTTTCATACATTAACCCCCTACTATATAAATAGTTAAAAATAGGTGTAAAATTCTCGTTTATTTTTTTATATTTATTTAATAAATATAGATTTCAAAAATAATTTTTAAAAATGACCTATTTTTTAAAAATTTACGCACTAAAAATTACTTACCTAAAAATTATTTATTCCGCTTTTCTTTTATAAGAATCAAATTTCTTACGCTCAGAAGTGTTTAAAATTCTCTTTCTCATTCTAAACGCAGTTGGAGTAATCTCAACTAATTCATCGGTATTAATATAATCAAGACACGCTTCAAGCGACATTAACTTAGGAGATTTAAGTACTACGGTAAGATCTTTAGTTGAACTTCTAACATTAGTCTGATGTTTTTCTAGCGTTACATTAACGGCTAAATCAGTATTATATTTATGTTCACCAATAATCATTCCTTCATAGCATTCAGTACCAGGTTTAATAAACATCACTCCGTGTTCTTCAATCTTTTCTATTGCGTAAGGAGTAGCTTTACCAGTATGAGTAGAGACTAGAACACCAATATTTCTTTCACCAATAATCTTGTTCTTCATTGGACGATATTCATTAAAGGAATGAGAAATAATTCCATAGCCTCTAGTTAAGGTTAAAAAATTAGTGACAAATCCTAAAAGTCCACGAGAAGGAATAACGTACTCTAGTCGAGTAGACACTCCATCATCATCCATATTAGTTAAAGAGGCTTCACGATTACCCAAAGTCTCCATAATAATACCTTGATATTCATTAGGGACATCAATTAATACATCTTCGTATGGTTCATATTTAACACCATTTTCTTCTTTAATAATTGGAGTCGGTTTACTAACTTCTAGTTCATAACCTTCTCTTCTCATATTTTCAATTAAAATACCTAAATGGAGTTCGCCTCGACCGGATACCGTCCAGGCTTCTTTATTAATTACTCGATTAACTTTAAGAGATACATCTCTTTGAATCTCTTTAAATAATCTTTCTTCTAAGACTCTAGCGGTTACATATTTACCATCACGACCGGCGAAAGGAGAAGTATTTGTCGCAAATGTCATCTGTAAAGTTGGTTCATCAATTCTGAGAATTGGTTCCTTCTCTAAACATTTAGGATCACAAATAGTCTCACCTACATTAATATCACTAAGTCCTGCAATAGCGACAATATCTCCAGCATGCGCTTCATTAATCTCTATTCTTTTAAGCCCAAAGTATCCAAATAATTTAAGAATCTTAAATTGTTTAGTCGAACCATCTAGACGCATATCCGTAACAATATCATTAACCTTAACGGAACCTCTTTTAATAACACCGATACCAATACGACCAACAAAATCGTTATAGTCAAGTAACGCGGGTTGAAATTTAAATGGACCATTAATCTCTACTCTCGGTTCAGGAATCTCGTTAATAATTAAATCTAATACACAATCCATATTATTAACTTGTTTATCTAAATCTGGAGTAAGTCCAGAAGTACCTTTAAGTGCACTAGTATAAGCCACTTTAAATTCAAGGAACTCCATAGGAGCGCCAAGTTCAATAAATAGTTCTAATACTTTATCTACTGCAAGTTTAGGATTAGCGTTAGGTCTATCAATTTTATTAATAACTACTACTGGTTTAACTCCTGCCTCTAATGCTTTCTTTAAAACAAATCGAGTTTGTGGCATAGTGCCTTCAAAGGCATCTACTAAAAGTAGACATCCATCGACCATATGCATTATTCTTTCTACTTCTCCACCAAAGTCAGCGTGACCTGGAGTGTCTAAAATATTAATACGATAATCTTTATAATTAATCGCGGTAGTCTTCGCTAAAATAGTAATGCCTCTTTCTCTTTCTAAATCATTATTATCCATCGCTCGATCTACAACTGATTCATTCGCGCGGAAAGTACCACTACTTTTAAGTAGTTGATTTACTAAAGTAGTCTTACCGTGATCAACGTGAGCGATTATTGCAATGTTTCTTTGTTTCATAAATTAGTCCGATATTTTTTGAATTATATAATTAGATATTTCTCTAGCGCGTATTTCACCATTCTGCCATTTCTTAAAATAATCATGAATATTAAGTCTAGGCGCTAAGTTAGAATTAGGGCCAGATACATTTACAAAAGGTAGAGATATTTTATCTCTATCTTTAGGAGGTATCTCATCAAAACTAAAAGCGAAGGATTCATCTTCTAAGGATGCACTTAATCCTTTATCGAATATTGCGATAACTCTGATGTTCTTACTTATTTCATTTTTAGCGAGTTTATTTAACTTAATTAATTTCTTACGTTCATTAACGCTTTTACGTAGACTAATTAATTCATCATCTTTAATAATACGAGAAATAACTTTCTTACCTTCACGATATTGGTAATAGTAATAAGGATGATTATTAATCATCTTTTTTGAGATGGATCCTTTTGGTAGAGCCCAAATCTTTTGTAGACGAAAATAAGAATCATCAATTAACTTAATGCTTTTATCGTATAAAGTCGAAACGTTCATAATGAAAAGATTATATACGCGAATAAAAAACTTTGCATTAATTTTTTAATTAACGTTAATTGAAATAGTAAATGAAACTTTAGCCAGAAAAAAGAAAAAGTAACTGACTAAATAAAATATACCTACTTTTTTGTTAAATTAATATACATACATTATTAAATTTATTCTTAGAATAAAAAAACAAAATCCATTATAACGGATTTTGTAAAATAAAAATGAGGGTAACTTTATCCTGAATACAAATCTAAATATTAGATTATGAGAATATGATAATGATAATTGATTTAATTAATTCCATAATTAGACCCCTTGTTACTTAATATTCTATATTTAAACATTTTAAAACTTCAAATTTTTATATTACTTTTTTATAGATAACTTCGTTATCAAATTTTAATTATTTTTCGTATAACCAATTTGATAAGTTAATAATTTTAATACCATCAATATCATAAGTATCATGATTAGTGTTAGCGATAAGAATTTTAGGATAAGCATCCTTTATCATATGTAATGGATGTAATTCGCGATCTAAAGTTTTTTTGCCTTCAATATTGTCTGCTACTTGAATATAAAGTTTTTCATTACCTTTTATGGCGACAAAATCAACTTCTTTATCGTATAATTTACCAACATATACTTCGTATCCTCTACGTAATAATTCAATAGCTACCATATTTTCATAAGCCCTACCATAATCAAAATTTCTACGGCCGTGCAAATATAAACGTAAAGAGGGATCTACTAAATAATATTTATCGTTAGTATCTAAATACTTTTTTCCTTTGATATCGTAACGTTTAATTTTATAAAAAATAAACGCTTCACATAAATGAGCTATATAAGATCTAACCGTATTATGATTAGTGTTAAATTTATTATTATTAAGAATATTAGAAATATTATTAACACTAGTGATATTAGAAATATTATCCATTAAAAAATCGCTTATATTAGTTAACAAAGTTGGATTAGAAATTTTTTTCTTTTCTACTAAATCCCTTTCAATAATAGTGTTATAAACGCCTTCGATATATTTTCTTTTAGTTTCATATGTAGAATAAGGATACGCTCCAGCAAGTCCTCCCTCTAACAAATATCTATTTAATGAATCTAAATTATTATCTAAACCATAATAGTTAAGATATTCTTTATAAGAAAAAGGGAATACATGGATTTCAATATATCGCCCAGTAAATAAAGTAGCTAGATCACTACTTAATAAGAAAGCATTAGATCCAGTGATATAAATATCAAAGTTTTTACTTGCGTGTACACTATTAATTACTATTTCAAAGTTTTTACATAGTTGTACTTCATCTATGATTAGTAAATTCTTTTTACCTTTTACATACTTACTTTTAATATATTTATCTAATTTATGATAATTCTTATAAGGTTCGTTATATAAAGGAACTAAATCAATATAAATAACATTGTAATCTTTATTTTCACTTAAATAATCCACAAAGGATTTCATTAATTCAGATTTACCCGAACGACGGATACCGGTAATGATTTTAATATCAGGCGTCCCAATTAATTCTATTAATGTATCAAGATAAGAATCTCTTTTAATTATTTTCATAACGTAAACCTCATTATTTAGTTATATTATATCAAATCGTTTACAAAACTTTAATTTTTTTTATTTTTTGTAAACGTTTTTGCGTTTTTTAGGCATTTCATTTACAAAACTTCAAAATTTTTCATTTTTTGTAAACGTTTTTGATAGTTTTTAATAAAATCGCTAGAAAATAAAAAGACCATAAGGTCTCAATATAACTTAATGGTGGCCCAGGCCGGGGACGATCCGGCGACACATGGATTTTCAGTCCATTGCTCTACCAGCTGAGCTACCGGGCCAACTGATGCACTTTTTTGGCGGACTAGATGGGAATCGAACCCACGATCTTCTCCGTGACAGGGAGACATGTTAACCGCTACACCACTAGTCCAGAAGCGTGCTTATTAATTATCTTACAAAATAATAGAATTGCAACAATTTATTTAAGGATGTTTTTAGTTACTATTACATCAACTCCTAATCCAAGCACGTTTTTAATTGCGATATCATTAATTTTAACTGGAGCCTTTAACTCTACTTTATTAATCTCGTTCATCACATCAAAGATTTTATCTTTAGGAACTGGATTTTTTGTTTTAACTGATACACGAGAATAGATACTATTCTTTAATTTAACTGTAGAAGTTACTACTCTAACTGGATGCGTTAATTCATTAATCGCATAGGTCACTCCACGAGGACAGAAGTTACCCGTAACGTTCATCTTATCGTCTACCTTTAGGCGGCATCCTCTAGGACAAGTTATACAAATTAATTCTTTCATAATTATTTCGCCTCCACTTTGACCGTAATATTGTTTTTAAAGAGTTTAAGTTCATCATTAGTTAACTTAATCTCAGTCATCTCAGAGGGTATTAAAACCGATTTAAAGATCTTCTTAATTTCTTTATCTTTATCTAAAAAGATAACGTTAAGATCTTTAATAGGTTTTCTTACTCTAAATTTAAATGTTACATCATGATTATTATCTTTCGATATCTTATGAGGAAGGACATAACCTACGCCATCTCCTGCAATCGTATCTAAATATACATTACTATAAGTCTTACCATCTAAATATTCTTTAATGTAATTAGCGACAAGTCGACTTTCTTTAGTAACTAAATCTACTAAATCATGAACGTGAAGAACATTACCAGAGGTAAACACTCCTGGAATAGAGGTTTCATAACGTTCATTAACAATCGCTCCTTTGCTACGGGATAACTTCGCTCCAGCGTCTCTTAATAATGGTGAGTTAGGAATAAGTCCTACTGAAAGTAGAAGAGTATCACATTCATACTTCTTCTCAGTACCAGGAATAATATTATTATGTTCATCAACTTGAGAGATGGTAATACCATGAAGAATACCATCATATCCATCTACATCACTAACGGTATGAGATAAATATAAAGGAATATTAAAATCTTGTAAGCATTGAACAATATTTCGATTAAGTCCATTAGAATATGGACATAATTCAGCGACTCCTAATACTTTAGCGCCTTCGAGCGTTAAACGTCTCGCCATAATAAGCCCAATATCACCACTACCTAAAATAAATACTTTTTTACCTACTAAATAACCGTATATATTTAAATATAATTGAGCCGTACCAGCCGTAACTACTCCACTAGGACGATCACCAGGAAGCATAATCGCTCCTGCGTTACGTTCATAACATCCAGTAGTTACTAAAATACTTTTAGCCTTTATAACGTGAAATCCATCTACGTTAGAGGCTAATACAGTTTTATTAGGTAATAAAGAAGTAACAGTAGTATTTAATACATAATCAATCTTAAGTCTATCGACTTCATCGGATAAACGAGTCATAAATTCTGGTCCGGTTAATTCTTCTTTAAATTCCATTAAACCGAATCCGTTATGAACACATTGATTTAATATACCTCCAAGATAATCATTCTTTTCAATGATTAAAATATCTTTAATACCAAGTTTATAGGCTTCAATCGCTCCTGCCATACCAGCAGAACCACCACCGATAACTACTAAATCGTAACTAGACTTAATCATGAGCTTCTCCTTTAGTAGCGTAACGAACTATGTTACTTCCAACTTTAGAGTATTGCACTTCAGTAAGTGGAATATGATAATATTCACTAATTAATTTAGCGACAAGTGGTTGACAGAAACCACCTTGGCATTTACCAAATCCCGCACGACATCTCTTTTTAATTGCTTTAATAGTATGAGGATGATCACTACGAGACATTGCATCGATAATCTCTCCTTTAGAGATCTTCTCGCATTGACATATAATCTCACCATATTCAGGATGTTCTTTAATTAATTTATCTCTTAATTCATTGTTCATCTTATGAGTAACATATCCCTTACGAACATTAGGAATATAATTATCTTTCTTCTCTAATTTAATTAGAGGAGATACTAATTCATTTACTACGTATCTAGCAATAGCAGGAGATGATACAAATCCTGGAGACTCAATACCACATAAATGAATAAATTTAGGATGAGTCTTTAAAGGAGAAATATGGAAATCATGATCAGATGGGGTTGCTCTTACTCCTGCGAATACTCTAATTAATTCATTAAATGGAAGAGTAGGAACCATATCAAGCGCTCCTTCTTTAACCATCTTAAGTGTTTCAGGATCAGTAGAATGATCTTCCGCTTCTGATAGCTCACTACTTGGTCCTAATAGATAATTACCGCTATAAGTAGGAGATACCAAAATGCCCTTTCCTTTCTTACTAGGAAGCGGAAAAATAGTGTGATGCACAAGTCCTAAGGCATAATGATCAAAGACGAAGTATTCGCCTTTTCTAGGATTTATCTCATAATCTAGTTTCTCTAATTTACTTGCGATAGCATAAGATCCATGTCCTGCAGCGTTTATAACAATATTACAAATATAAGTATCTTTATTAGTGATAATCTCGAAGTGATCTTTTAAATCTTTAACTTCCTTAACAGTCTCATTTAAATTTAGAATCACTCCATTATCTAAAGCGTTCTCCATATTATGCGC
The DNA here is from genome assembly GCA_045615605.1 of Bacilli bacterium. Classification (GTDB taxonomy): domain Bacteria; phylum Bacillota_I; class Bacilli_A; order RFN20; family CAG-826; genus UB1719. The sequence goes on from JAZLFE010000049.1 coordinate 17,431, forward strand.
ACAGAAAGTAAATGGATCTACAATTCCTGCAGTTGGAGCAAGTAATGCTCCATACGCTTTAGGATTAATATTAGGTTCCAACTTAAGTAATTCATCGTGATTGATCAATTGAACTTTAACTTTATTTTGATTAGCTCTCACTGCTAAATCTTTTAAGGTATTAAATTGTTCTTCATCCATCGCAATCGTTAATGAACCAATACGATAGAATTCAACATTAAGACGTTTACAAAGTTCATCGTACATACTATTACCTTCAACATTAAAGCGAGCCTTTAATGTTCCAGGCACTGGATCATAACCAGAGTGAACAATAGCGCTATTAGCCATACTCGCTCTAGCGCATACATCATTATCTTTTTCTATAACTAATACATTAAGTTTATATTGACTTAATTCACGAGCGATATTGCATCCAACTACACCCGCACCTATAACTACTATATCAAATCTATTATTTTTCATGAGTGTAATTATAGCATAATGAATATAATATTCATTAGAATAATTAAAAGAGTCACTATTTTAATAATGACTCTTTAAAATAAATGCGATTTTTTAGTAACTATTTTGTTATTAGAATATGTGATTCAAATTTAGTTAAAAAAGCTTAATTCCTAAATTATTTAACACTAGTAATGTAGTCGCTACAGCGATACCAACTAATAAGACAGTGCAAATACAAATTAATAAAGGTTTCTTATGACGTTTAAAGAAAGATGTGCTATTAGCATTAATGTCTTTCTTAATAATTCTTTCAGCATAATTAGATTGGATGATTCTATCCATATCGGCTTTAGCCTTATTAATATAAAAGTTAGGATTATTAGTTTTCTTAATGTAAGAAAAATAATGATTTAGACTCTTGCCTTGATATTTATAAGTACATTTAACATCGATGCACTTCTTGTTGATGGATTCAATTATTTGAAAATTTAAATTACTAATTAATTCTTTTTTACTTTGGGCCATAAATAACCTCCCTAGTTATTTTATTATAGCAAAAACATACACATTATTTTTAAAAAATGAATATAATTATCGTTTTAATTTAGTAATAAAAAATTATAAATTTATTTATTAAATGGATTAGGAATATATCCAAAATACATTAAAGTCGCAACAGTTGCGATCACAGCGAGAATTACAAAACAAGTAATAATGATAATAGGTTTCTTATGACGTTTAAAGAAAGTAACGTTCTTACCTTTTAAATCAATTTCCGCCATTTTAATCTCATCGCCTTGTTTAAAGATTTTAGCGACATCACTTTTTGCTCTATTAATATAGGTGATAGGAGCTCTATTACCCTTTTTAATATAACAGAAATAATGAGTTAAAGTCTTTCCTTGATATTTATAAGAACATTTGACATCAACACATCTTTTATCAAAACTATCAATAATTTGATAATTAAAATTAGTTAACGATTGCTTTTTATTTGCTTCCATAAAAAATCTCCAAGCAAATATATTATATATATAATATCGGTGAATAATCAACAACTATTGATTTTTCATCTTACTGATTTCTTTTAATAAAAATTCTTTTAGTTTCTCACGACTATTTTTTTGATATTCATAAATTAATTTATTAACGATAAATAAGATTAACGATACTTCAATAAAAATAAAGGCTAATATGCCAAAAATAATTATTAAGATAATTCCATCATCTAATAAAATATTAGTCTTTACTAAAATGAGAATTGTAATAAAAGGAATTAAGAAGAGTAATCCTAATATACCCGCGATAATAAAATATCGTTTCGCCTTCTTACTTTTATTATTATAAATTTCTATTTCTTTTTGAAGTTTAGTTAACACTTCTTGAGTTTTAGATAAATCCATTACTTTTTCTTCTTACTTTTTAAATATGTGTCTAATTTCTTAATAATATTAAGTTGACGAGAATTAAGCGCTAAATAGATAAAGAATAATACCCAGAAGATAACCGCTACAATACCAGAACTAATCGCTAAATACATAGTAAGTAGCAAATCAGAATTATAAAAACAATATAGATTAGTAGATATAATAGCAACTGCAGTTAAAACACTAGCGAATGTAACAAATATAACTACATATAACCAATATTTCGCTCTTAAGCGTTTTGCTTGCTTAAGTTCTCCTTCAAGTTGACTTAAAGAATATTTATCTATTTTATTTATATCAAACATAAATAATATTTATAAATTATTTATCGTGATGGAAGAATTTATGATGTTCTTTCTTCTCAATAGGTTTTTCTACGTATCCTGCAGGTTTCTCGACAAATTCACGGTGAGATACTTTAACCTTACCCTTTTCATCGATTTCCGAGACGACTACTTTAAGTTTATCACCTACATGAACAACATCACTTGCTTTATTAATATAGCCCCATCCCAAACGAGATACATGGCATAAGCCATCAACATCACCAAATAGATTAACAAACGCGCCATAATCTTCTATACGATTAACAACACCTTCATAGACTTCACCTACTTTAGCGACCCTTACAATACCATCAATGATTGCTTTCGCTTTATTAATAGTATCTCTATTCATATGGTAGATAGTGACTTTGCCACTATCTTCAATATCAATCTTACAATTATCGCATTTAGCGATAATATCGTTAATTACTTTACCACCTTGTCCAATAACTTCTCTAATCTTATCAGGATCAATATTAAAGGTAGTCATCTTAGGAGCGTATTTACCTACATCTTTACGTGGCTCACTTATCGCTTTCTTCATAACTTCGCGGATTTGAGCTCTTGCTTTATTAGCTTGGGCTAAAGCTTCTTTTAATATCTCACGAGTAACGCCTTTAATCTTAATATCCATTTGTAAGGCAGTAATACCTTTTTCCGTTCCAGCAACTTTAAAGTCCATATCACCAAAGTGATCTTCTAAGCCTTGAATATCCGTTAAGATTGTATAAGGATGATTACCATCTAATGGACCAGAAGTAATTAATCCCATGGCAATACCACTGACCATATTTTTAATTGGAACACCAGCGGCCATTAAAGACATACATCCAGCGCATATACTTGCTTGAGATGAGCTACCATTACTTTCAACAACTTCGCTTACTACTCTAATTGTATATGGGAATTCTTCTACAGAAGGAATAACATAAGATAACGCTCTTTCGCCTAATTTACCATGACCAATTTCTCTTCTACCTGGACTACCAGTTCTACCAATCTCACCAACAGAGAATGGAGGGAAATTATAATGATGCATAAAGTGACGAGTCTTCTCTTCAGTTAAATCATCAATTAATTGTTCATCGGTTACTGGACCTAAGGTCGTAGTAGAGATTACTTGAGTTTGTCCACGAGTAAACATCGCCGATCCATGTGGACGTGGGAGAACATCCACTTGAGCATCAAGTGGTCTAATCTCATCAACCTTACGTCCATCAGGTCTAATCTTTTCTTCCGTAATAAGTCTTCTAACTTCGTTAGCGACCATGGTCTCAAGAATATCGTTAACCATTAACATATTCATGAGTTTTTCTTTTTCATTTTTATAAGTTTTATTTTCGTATTCATCAGTGATTTCTTTCTTTAAAGCATCCACTGCGTTTTGTCTTTCAAGTTTATCAAAAATAGATATCGCTTTTACCATTCTATCGGCGATTTTATCGTAGATATATTTCTTAGTTGCTTCATCTGGAGCATATAATTGAATCTCTCTTTTCTTTTTACCAATCTTCGCGATAATCTCTTTTTGGAACGCACATAATTTCTTAATTGCTTCGTGACCAAACATTAAAGCATCAAGCATATCTTCTTCAGAGATTTCTTCTCCACCAGCCTCAACCATGTTAATCGCAGTTTCAGTACCGGCAACGGCTAAATTAATATCGGATTTTTCTTTCTCTTCGACAGTTGGATTAATAATTAATTTACCATTAACTCTACCAACATAGACTCCTGCTACTGGACCATCAAAAGGAATATCAGATATTCCTAAGGCTAAAGATGAACCAAATAAAGCAGTCATCTCACTAGCGCAGTTAACATCACAAGACATTACAGTATTAATAATTTGAACTTCGTTTCTAAAACCATCCGCGAACATTGGACGAATTGGTCTATCAATAAGACGAGCCGCTAAAGTAGCGTGTTCACCTGCTCTACCTTCTCTTCTATTAAAGCTACCAGGTATTCTTCCAGCAGCGTACATTTTCTCTTCATAATTAACCGTTAATGGGAAGAAGTCTCCTTCCTTAGGAAGGTCACTACAACAAACTGTAGATAATACGACGGTTTCATTTAATTTAGTTAAGACAGCACCGTCAGCTTGTTTTGCCACCTCACCTTGTTCTACAACAAGTTTCTTTCCTTCGAATTCTAATTCGAATACATTTTTCATAATTTTAGATCCTCACTTTGTATTATTTCTAAACGAGTAAGATTATAACACTTAATTAAAATCATAGTGAATTAAATAAAATATCATTATGTTAAATAATCCACTTTTTGTCATTTCCGAAAGTTTTTGTCATTTGTTGTCATTTCCAATACTTTTTGTCATTTGTTATCATTTGTTGTCATTTTTTATATTTTTGTCATTTGTTGTCATTTGTTGTCATTTGTTATCATTTTAATTTGATAATAAAAACAAAAAAACCGCTAGAGCGGTTCAATTGTTAATTAATAAAATTAATTATAGACCAAATTTCTTTACGCGAGCGTAACGCGCTTTCGCAAGAGCTTCGGATTTAGTTAATAATTCTTCAGCATGAGCTGGATTAACTTTCGGAAGTTGAGCGTAACGAGTTTCTCTCATAACAAATTCTCTGAATTTGCTGAAGTCTGGTTCCTTACTATCTAAAGTAAGTAATGGTTTACCAGCAGTTTCATTTCTAGGATCAAAGCGGAAGTTAGTGAAGTAACCGCATTCAACTGCCTTTCTTTCTACATCGATGGAGTTAGATAAACCACCTTTAATACCGTGGTTAGCGCATGGAGCGTAGCAAATAACTAAGCTTGGTCCATCATGATAGCTTTCCGCTTCTTTTAGAGCTTGAATAGCTTTCATTGGATTGGCCATAGTGATTTGTGCAACATAGACGTGACCATATGCCATTGCCATCAAGGCAAGGTTCTTTTTATAACCAGTCTTACCAGATGCAGCGAATTTAGCGATTGCACCAGTTTGAGTGGACTTAGAAGATTGACCGCCAGTGTTAGAATATACTTCAGTATCTAAGACTAAGACATTAACGTCATCGTTACTCGCTAAGATATGATCTAAGCCGCCGTAACCGATATCGTATGCCCAGCCATCACCACCGATAACCCAGACACTCTTATCAACGAGGTCTTTCTCGTATTTAAGAACTTCTTTAATTTCATTATTCTTACTAGCCTTGACTAATTTAACTAAGTCTTTAGCGATGACTCTAGTCTTATCTTTATCCTTAATATTATTAAGGTATTCATCAATCTTAGACTTTAATTCATCTTCGACCTTGTCTTTATTATCAAGTAAGATCTTGCTAATAATACCAAATTTATAGTCTTGAGCAATTCTCATACCATAACCAAATTCAGCATTATCCTCGAATAAACTGTTTGCCCAGGCAACACCTTCACCATTCTTATCAGTGCAGAATGGAGTTAATGGAGTAGAACCACAATAAATAGAAGAACAACCAGTCGCGTTAGCGATTAATAAATCCTTACCAAATAATTGTGATAATAAACGATAATATGGAGTTTCACCACATCCAGCGCATGCGCCAGAAATTTCCATGTAAGGCATTAAGAAGCCAACACCTTTAACGGTGTTAGTTGGGAATAATGCTTTATATTCAGTTTGTTTATATAAGTATTTAGCATCATCTTCAGCGGCGAATTGAGATTTAGCATCAACCATAGTAAGAGCCTTCTTACCGGTCTTATTCGCCATACATTCAGATACGCAGAGTCCACAACCAACGCAGTTTCTTGGACTTACTTGTAAGATGTATTTATATCCTGCTTTACCTATTGCAGGTACTAATTTACCTTTAATTGAAGTAGGTGCATTAGCTTCTTCTTTCTCGTCTAATAAGAAAGGACGGATAGTAGCATGTGGACAGACAAATGCACATTGGTTACATTGGATACAATCTTTAGCGTTCCAAAGTGGTACACGGTCTGCAATACTTCTTTGCTCTTTATAAGTAATATCACTCTTCATAGTACCATCGAGTAAATCAAGTTTCTCGAAAGTAGAAGTTGGAATATCATCACCATCAAGCGCTGCCATTGGGTTAACAATACTATCAAAGTATTGATCACCATCTTTAGCAATAACTCTCTTATTATCAAGTTTCTCCCAACTTGGATCAATCTTGATTTCTCTTAAGCCTTCAGCACCAGCGTCAATCGCTTTCCAGTTCATTTCAACGATTTCTTGACCTTTCTTAGCGTAACTCTTTTCAGCAAATTTCTTCATCCACTTTTGTGCTTCTTCATATTTCATGATTGCTTGGTTAAGATAGAAGAACGAAGCTTGTAAAGTAGTATTAGTATGACGACCCATACCAATATTCATCGCAAGTTTATTTGCATCAATAACAAACATCTTTGCGTGTTTCTTAGCTAAGAGATACTTCATACGATTAGGCATGCACTTAACTAAAGTAGCATCGTCCATATTCGTATTAAGTAAGAAGGTTCCACCTTCTTTTAAATTCTTAATAATATCAAACTTAAAGATATAAGAATCTAGTGAACAAGAGATAAAGTCAGCGTTTTGAACGTAATAGGTACTTCTAATTGGAGATTTACCAAAACGTAAATGAGAACGAGTAACTCCACCAGCCTTTCTACTATCATATTGGAAATATGCTTGAGCATATTGGTGAGTTGCATCACCAATAATCTTAACGCTTGATTTATTAGCGGATACTGTACCATCACTACCTAAACCATAGAATAAGCAGCTAGTATAATCACTCTTAACGTGGAAGTTATCATCTACTGGAATAGATAAATTAGTTAAATCATCTTTAATACTCACAGTAAATGAATTCCAAGGTTTACCTTTGATAAAATCAAAGACTGCCTTAATATCTTTTGGTTGAGTATCTTTACTAGATAAACCATAACGACCACCATATACTTCAATATCTTTACGATTAATTTGATTTAATGCAGTAACGACATCTTGATATAAAGGTTCACCAACAGCGCCAATTTCTTTAGTTCTATCTAAGACCGCAATACGTTTAACGGATTTTGGTAAGACAGCACCTAAGTGTTTAGCAGAGAATGGACGATATAAATGGACTTTAACTAATCCAATATCGTTATCTTTTAATTCATCAATAACCTCTTTTGCACATTCAGTCACGCTACCCATAGCGACGATTACATATTTAGCAGTTTTACTACCATAATAGGTAAATAAACCATATTCACGACCAGTTAAACGAGTTGCTTCTTTAAAGTATTTTTCTGCAACATCAACAACTTTAGCAAAATGTTTATTTTGCGCTTCTCTTTTTTGGAAGTAGACGTCATCGTTTTCTGCACCACCACGAGTGACAGGATTATAGTGTGGATTTAAAGCACGATTTCTAAATTTCTCAACTTTATCCATTGGAAGTAATTTCTTCCATTCTTCATCATCAACGAATTCAACGTTTTGGACTTCGTGAGATGTTCTAAAGCCATCAAAGAAATGGCAGATTGGTGTTTCTCCATCAATTGCGATTAAGTGAGCGACACTACCTAAATCAGCGATTTCTTGTACGCTATGAGAACATAACATAGCAATACCAGTTTGACGAATAGAATAAATATCTTGATGATCACCAAAGATACTTAATGCATGAGTCGCTAAACTACGAGCAGATACGTGTAAGACTGCTGGTAATAATTCACCAACCCATTTATAAATGTTTGGAATCATTAAAAGTAAACCTTGAGAAGCAGTATAAGTAGTGGATAATGCACCAGCTTGTAAGGCTCCATGAACTGCACCAGAAGCACCACCTTCAGATTGAAGTTCAACGATTTTTACTTCTTTACCAAAGAAGTTCTTTTTGCCTTGAACGGCAAAAATATCAACGTTTTCTGCCATTGGGCTACTTGGGGTAATCGGGTAAATACCAGCGACTTCAGTAAAATTATAACTTGCTAAAGCAGCAGCGGTGTTACCATCGACTGATTGGAATCTTTTTTTAATTTCCATAAATATCTCCTAAATTTTTAACTAAAAATATTATAAGACTATAAGAAAATATAGCAATAAAGAAATGAATAAAATAATTTATAAATTATTTATTAGATGCAGAATGCTGGAGACACAGCAATCTTTTCGGTTGTTGGTAATATGTGTCCGAATTTTTCGTCGTAATTTGAAAAACGAAATACACGTTTAGAAGTTTGATCGCAGAAGGGTGTTCTACTCCAATAATCCGCTTCTTCCCCATTAAGCGTTTTTCTTAAATAATTGGGTATAGACTTAGATTTTCCATAGTAATATGTATACCCTTTATTAGTATCAGGACCGCTTGTAGGTGTATTAATTGGTAATTCACCTTTATATGTGATTCCTGTTCTATCAGGAATAACATCAAGTTCAGCGAGAGATAATGGGAATAAATAATTAGAAGAACGTGTTGTAGAACTATAACTGCTACCAGCTTCAGAACCGCCAAGAGTTATTTTAGTAACTTGTTTAACGTGTTGTTTGAAAGGAAGTTTATTATAAATTGTATTATTTAAATAATCGTAAATATTACTAGTAAATACGGAACTACTATTGTAATAATAGGTGCTTTTTTCAGTAGTATTAAAAGGCAAATAATCAATACATTCTACGAATTCAAAAGTAATTCCTACCGTTTTTACTTTGCTAGTACCATCTCGATTAAAATCTAAAATTCTAGCAGTAAATGGTTGTTCGTACCCTTCAAGCGTAAAAGCATTAGTAACCTCACCGACTTCGAATAAATATGGTGCGTATCCATATTCAGAATAATAAGAAATTTTATCCCATGAGCATTCTTTTAATAAAGAAACATCAGGTGCGCATAAGGCAATTTTAATTGGATTATTAATTATGGATGAATCTATAGTCAATTTTTTTGCGTTTTCTCCATAAGGTTCAATAGTAACACCAGGACTTGCATTTGGAATTAACCAATCATCAACAGTTGATTTTTCAGGATCACCAACATAAACTCTTACATTTTCGTCTTCAGGCATATCATGATCTGCTTCTTTTCTTATAATTGCATTATAATCAGAACCAATTGCCACTACTTTATCGCCAGCAAAATTTACACCGTTTTTAATTACATCAACTCTATATACATTGCCCTCTTTAGCTTGACCGGATATTTTAATTTCTCCATCAACATTGTCTCCAAAAATAGTGACTTTTGCTTTAGTAAAAAATTTTTCATCATTGTTTTCAGTTTCTTCAACAATAGAATAAGCAGACGGAGCTAATGGATAAATATCATCGCCCACTAATATCTCTAATTCATCAGGAATAAAATATTGTTTTTCTTCATTAGAATCATTAGCAACCTCAATATCAAAACTAAAATCTTGATGTTTTATAGCATCAGTAGGAGAGGAAGAGGATTTTTTTAAATGACTATAATCATCAAAATTATAAGAAACAGAATATTTCTGTTCAATAGCCGGAATGTCAATAGAAACATCGCCTGTGATTAATATATCTTGTGTATCATTTGCTTTTGACGCAGGAATATATAATTCTGCTTTTTCCTCGCTTACACGTTTATATGTGCATAATTCTCCGATTGGATATTCAACACCGTTTTTATCTTTAACTTTAATTGAATCATTCTTAATTTTTTCGTCCAAAGATTTACCTGACTTACTTGCATCATCGGAAAGATAAACTTCTGTAGAATAATCTGATCCTATTACGGTTCTATTAGTTCCAGTTTCAATTAAAATATCTTTAGATGTAGAACTAACATTTACTTCATCACCTTCGGCTTTCGTTTCTATAAGAACGTTGCCTTTTACAAAATTAGAAGGGATTGTAATATGCGCAGAACTCTTTGTGTTATAAGTATATATAAAACCTTCACCTGATTTTAAAACTGCACCGTTAGAAGTAACAATTAATTTGTCACCATCTTCAGTAACACTGCAATACTTTTGATATTGTTCTAATACGCTAATATCGGCATTATATTCTTCACCTTCTTTAGCTTCTAAATTAGATAAAGATAACACTTCGGATCCTTCCAAACTAACACTAAATATTGTTGGAGTAGGTGTTGGAGTAGGTTTATCTTCTCCACCACAAGCTACCAATCCTAAGGATAAAATAGACAAAGGTATCAAAAACGTCTTTTTCTTCATAAAAAGCTCCTTCTACAAACGGGAATAATTATTAATAAAATAAAAATAAAGTCAATAAATTTTAGATAAGTAGACCTTAATATATTATGAATATATTTTATTTATTTAAGAT